>NZ_PIJG01000051.1:0-20758 GCF_002809955.1 Geobacillus sp. Manikaran-105 | reverse complement strand
TGATCCGCTCACGCTCCATTCCAACGATTTTTCTTCCTTTTTCGACATAAGCCCCCTAAATCCCTGCCTCAGGGTGTACTTTTTCACCGGCCTTCTAGAAGGCGTCCGCTATTATGAACCGAAAGAGCATGGCGAGGAAAAACATTACGCCAAGGTGTACCGGCGGCTTGAGCAGTTAAAGCATGGCGGCAAGGCTAGTCCGTGAACGTGCGGGGCATTTATGGTATAATAACACAGGCGATTTTCCAAGAGGGGGAACATGACGATCATGGTTCATCGATATATGCCATGGCTGCGCGGAAGTTTGTATTTTGCCGGCCTCTTCATGATGTCGTTTCTTTAGGGGGGATATGATGAAAATTTCAACGAAAGGCCGGTATGGGCTGACGATTATGATTGAATTGGCGAAAAAATATGGCGACCGTCCGATTTCGCTTCGTTCGATTGCCAAAGCCAACAATTTATCAGAACATTACCTCGAGCAGCTTGTGACGCCGCTGCGCAACGCCGGGCTTGTCAAAAGCATCCGCGGGGCGTATGGCGGCTATGTGCTTGCCGAGCATCCGGCGAAAATTACCGCCGGCGACATTTTGCGCGTGCTGGAAGGACCGTTGACCCCGGTTGAGGAGCTGGAAGAGGAGGAGCCGGCGAAGCGCGAGCTATGGATTCGCATCCGCGATGCGGTCGAGGAAGTGCTTGACAGCACGACGCTTGAAGATTTGGCGAAGTATAGCGATGGAGACGAAGGGGCATATATGTTTTATATTTAAGCAACAGAAAGGGGAATGACCGGTGCAACGGATTTACTTGGATCATGCCGCCACCTCTCCCGTTCACCCGGAAGTGGCAGCCGGCATGGTCCATTGGATGACCGAACAGTTCGGCAACCCGTCTAGCATCCATTACTTTGGCCGGCAAAGCCGCCGGGGCGTTGATGAGGCGCGGGCTGTCATCGCCCGCTCGATCGGGGCGAAAGAGACGGAAATCGTGTTCACAAGCGGGGGAACGGAAGCCGACAACTTCGCGCTCATCGGGACGGCGATGGCCAACCGCAGCCGCGGCCGTCATATTATTACGACTGCCATTGAGCACCACGCCGTGCTGCGCGCCTGTGAATATTTAGAGACGCAAGGGTTTGAGGTGACGTATTTGCCAGTCAATGAACAAGGGATGGTCTCGGCGGATGACGTGAAAGCCGCGCTGCGCGACGAGACGATTGTCGTATCGGTCATGTTCGCCAACAATGAAGTGGGCACGATTCAGCCGATCCGCGAAATTGGCGCGCTTTTGCGCGACCATCCGGCCTATTTCCATACCGATGCCGTCCAAGCATACGGCCTCATTCCGATCGATGTCAATGAGTACGGGATTGATTTGCTGTCGCTCTCAAGCCATAAAATTAACGGTCCAAAAGGAATTGGGGCGCTTTATGTGCGCGAAACGGTGAAAATCGCTCCGCTCCTTTTCGGCGGGGAGCAAGAGCGGAAGCGGCGCGCCGGAACGGAAAATGTGCCGGGCATTATCGGTTTGGCGCAGGCGGCGGAGATCGCCGAGCGGACGAGGGGCGACAAACGCAAGCAATATGCGGCTTGGCGTGAAGCGATGATCGATATTTTCCGCTCTTCGGGCATCGACTATGTGGTCAACGGCAGTCCGGACGGCTTGCCGCACATTTTAAATGTCGCCTTCCCGGGAACGAACGTGGAATCGCTGCTTGTCAATCTCGATTTGGCGGGCATTGCCGCCTCAAGCGGCTCAGCATGCACGGCCGGGTCGATCGATCCGTCGCATGTGCTCGTGGCCATGTGCGGAAAAGAATCGGAGCGCATTCGCTCGTCCGTCCGCTTCAGCTTTGGGCTCGGCAATACAAAGGAACAAATTGAGCAAGCCGCGGAAGAAACGGTCAACATCGTCAAGCGGCTGACCAATCGGTAAGGAGGCGAAGCATCATGAACAAAGCCCCGCACGAAACGCGCGTCGTCGTCGGCATGTCAGGCGGGGTCGACTCGTCGGTTGCTGCTTTGTTGCTGAAAGAACAAGGGTACGATGTGATCGGCATTTTCATGAAAAACTGGGACGACACCGATGAAAACGGCGTTTGCACGGCGACCGAAGATTATGAAGATGTCGTGCGCGTCTGCAATCAAATCGGCATTCCGTACTATGCGGTCAACTTTGAAAAGCAATATTGGGATAAAGTATTTACGTACTTTTTGGAGGAATACAAAGCCGGTCGCACCCCGAACCCGGACGTGATGTGCAACAAAGAGATCAAATTCAAGGCGTTTTTGGACCACGCCATGTCGATCGGCGCCGACTACGTGGCGACCGGCCATTACGCCCGCGTCGAATTTCGCGATGGCGAGTATAAAATGCTGCGCGGCGCTGATCCGAACAAAGATCAGACGTACTTTTTGAACCAGCTCGGCCAAGCCCAGCTGTCAAAAGTGATGTTCCCAATCGGCCATTTGCACAAGGCGGACGTCCGCCGCCTTGCGAAAGAAGCAGGGCTTGCCACCGCCGGGAAAAAGGACAGCACCGGCATTTGCTTTATCGGCGAGCGGGACTTCAAAGAATTTTTAAGCCAGTATTTGCCGGCTCAGCCAGGGGTAATGAAAACGCTTGACGGCGAAGTGAAAGGGCGGCATGACGGGGTGATGTATTACACGATCGGCCAGCGCCACGGCCTTGGCATCGGCGGCGGCGGCGAGCCGTGGTTTGTCGTCGGCAAGGATGTGCGCGAAAACGTGTTGTATGTCGCCCAAGGGTTTGAAAACGATTATTTGTACTCCACATCATTAAAAGCGATCGATGTCAACTGGGTGTCTGACCGCAAACCGGAAGCGCCGTTCCGCTGTACGGCGAAATTCCGCTATCGCCAGCCGGATGTCGGCGTCGAAGTTCGACCGCTTCCAGACGGCAAAGCCGAAGTCGTGTTCGATGAGCCGGCGCGGGCGGTGACGCCGGGGCAGGCGGTTGTGTTCTACAACGGCGAGGAGTGTCTTGGCGGCGGCATCATCGATGAAGTGTTCCGCAACGGCGAAAAGCTTTGGTATGTCGGCTGATCTCTGTTTTGTGCGCCGCTGCAGCGCGGATCAGACATGCAGGCGAAACGAACGGCAGGAAATGGGGGATGAGCGGTGGCCAATTGGAACGAACAAGGGCTTTTGCATATGCGCGCCGGGGAGCATGAAGAGGCGCTCCGTTGCTTTTCAAAAGCGGTCCAGGAACAGCCCGAAGACCCGGCCGGCTACATTAACATCGGCACCGTTTTGGCTGCGGCCGGCGAGGAAGAGAAAGCGCTCGACTGCTTCCGACAGGCGCTGGCGCTCGATGAGCGGGCGGCGGCCGCGTATTACGGCATCGGCACAGTGCATTACAAACGCGAGCAGTTCGCCCAGGCGAAAGACATGTTTGAGCGGGCACTTCAGCTCGGGCTGAATGATGCGGATACACATTTTATGCTCGGCATGTCGCTGTTGCGGCTGGAGATGCCGCGCCTGGCGCTGCCGTATTTGCAACGGGCGGCCGAACTGAATGAAACGGATGCTGAAGCGCTCTTTCAACTTGGTCTTTGCCTTGCCCACCTCGAATATGTGGAAGAGGCGAAACGGTATTTTGAAAAAACGATTGCGCTCCAGCCGGGCCACGCTGATGCGTATTACAATTTAGGCGTCATTTATGCGTATCAAGACGACTGGGCAGCCGCCCGCGATTGGTTTGCGGCCGCGCTGGACGCCAAGCCGGATCATCTGCTCGCCGGGTACGGGAAAAAACTGATGGAAAAGCGGCTTGCGCCGTAAAAAGGCGGGGGATCGTTCTTGCAAGAGCAGCAAACGCTTGCCTTGGACGGACGCACGTTCATTAAGGGAGCATGTTTGTCAGTCATCTTCCACAATGAGGAAACGCTTTATACCGTCGCCCGCATTCGCGTTGAAGAGACGAATGAGGAGCCGGTCGAGGAGGAAGTCATCGTCACCGGCTATTTTCCACGCTTGCATGAAGGAGACGTATATGTCTTTTACGGCCAGTTCCGCCAACACCCGCGCTTTGGCCGACAGTATGCGGCCGAACAGTTCCGCAAACAGCTTCCCAACACGAAAGAAGGGGTCATCCATTATTTGTCGAGCGGCTTGTTTAAAGGGATCGGCAAAAAAACAGCGGCGGCGATTGTCGAGGCGCTTGGCGAAAACGCGATCGCTGCGATTTTGCGCGACCCGGATGCGCTTTTGAAAGTGCCGAAGCTGACGAAGCAAAAAGCGAAACGATTGTACGAATCGCTCCGCGCTCACGAAGGATTGGAACAAACGATGATTGCCCTTACCCAGTTTGGGTTCGGCCCGCAGCTTGCCATGAAAATTTATCAGGCATACGGCGAGGAAGCGATGGATGTCATTCATCAAAACCCGTACCAACTTGTTGAGGACGTTGAAGGAATCGGTTTTGGACGCGCCGATGAGCTCGGCCGCCAGCTCGGCATTTCCGGCAGCCATCCGGCCCGGCTGCGCGCTGCTTCGCTGTTTGTTCTCGAACAGGCGTGCTTGCAGGAAGGGCACGTGTATTTGCGCGAGGAAGAGCTGATGGAGCGCATCGGGGAGCTGCTTGATGGAAGGCAAAGCGGTGCGGTGGATGGACAAGCGATCGGCCAAACGCTTCTGATGTTAAGCGAGGAAGGGAAGCTGATCGCCGAGCAAGGGCGTTATTATCTCCCCTCCCTTTACTTCGCCGAGAAAGGGATCGTCTCCAACATTAAGCGGCTGCTCGGGCAGCCGCCTCCGGCCGCGTTTGCCGAGTCGGAGTTTTTATTGGCGCTCGGGGCGCTTGAGGAGCGGCTTGGCATGCAATACGCCCCCCAGCAAAAAGAGGCCATCGAGCGCGCCCTTTCCTCGCCGCTTTTTATTTTGACCGGCGGTCCGGGCACGGGGAAGACGACGGTCATTCGAGGCATTGTCGAGCTGTTTGCCGCGCTCAACGGCATCTCGCTTGATCCCGCTGATTATAAACATGACGAGCCGTTTCCCGTGCTGCTTGCCGCACCGACCGGCCGGGCGGCGAAACGGATGAGCGAGGCGACCGGGCTGCCAGCCGCGACGATTCACCGGCTGCTCGGCTGGAACGGGGCGGAAGGGTTCAGCCGCGATGAAGATGAGCCGATCGCCGGCCGGCTGCTGATTGTGGACGAAATGTCAATGGTCGACACATGGCTGGCCAATCAGCTGCTCAAAGCGGTGCCAAACGGCATGCAAGTCGTTTTCGTCGGCGACGAAGACCAATTGCCTTCTGTGGGGCCTGGACAAGTGCTGAAAGATTTGCTTCAATCAGGCGTTATTCCGTCCGTGCGGCTGACTGACGTGTACCGCCAGGCGGAAGGGTCGTCGATCATTGAGCTCGCCCATGAGATGAAGCGCGGGATGGTGCCGGCCGACTTGACCGCTCCCAAGGCGGATCGTTCCTTCATCCGCTGCCGCGCCGGACAAGTGGCGGACGTCGTCCGGCAAATCGCCGACAACGCCCGCAAAAAAGGGTTTTCTGTCAAAGATATTCAAGTGCTCGCCCCGATGTACCGCGGCCCGGCCGGCATCGACCAGTTGAACAAAGTGCTGCAGGAGCTGTTCAACCCTCCGGCTGCCGGAAAGCGGGAGCTGGCGGTCGGCGAGGTCGTATACCGGGTCGGCGACAAAGTGCTGCAGCTTGTCAATCAACCGGAAGACAATGTATTTAACGGCGACATCGGCGAAATCGTTGCCATTTTTTACGCCAAGGAAAATATTGAAAAGCAAGATTTGCTCGTTGTCTCATTCGATGGCATTGAGGTCACATACACAAGGCAAGACTTGGCGCAAATTACGCATGCGTATTGCTGCTCGGTCCATAAAGCACAAGGGAGCGAATTTCCGATTGTCATCTTGCCCGTCGTAAAAAGCTACTACCGGATGTTGAAACGAAACTTGCTCTATACGGCGGTGACGCGAAGCAAACAATTTCTCATCTTGTGCGGCGAAGAGGAAGCGTTTCGGCTTGGCGTCGCCCAGCGGAGCGACAGCGGCCGCCAGACGGCGCTCGCCGAAAAGCTGACAGCCGCGGCGGCGCCGTTGGGTGAAAGGGAGCTGCCGTTTGAGGATGCGAACATCGGGATGGAAAACGTTACGCCGTATGACTTTATGGATGATGAGACAAGCTAAAGGTGGCTGGAAAGGTGGGAGAATGATGCGGACGTTTTCCGACGTCAAAGGGCTTCCCATTTATGAGCAAACGACAGGGAAAGCGGTCGGGACGATCGCGGACATTTGGTTTACCAGCCACGGCACGGTCAAAGGGTTGGTAGCGGAACGGGGCGGTTTGTTTGGCCGCCGCCGCTACTTGCCGCTTTCCGCCGTGCAGTCGTTGCAAAACGATAAAGTCATCATCCATGATGCTGACAGCTTCCAGCCATTTCCCTCTGCCGAGAGCGGCCACTCTCTTTACGGTGAACGCGGCCTTGCCGGCAGCATGGTCGTTGCTGCGAACGGAAAAGCGATCGGACTGCTGGATGATGTATACTTTGACGGGCAATTGGACAAGATTGATGGATACGAGATCAGCGAGGGATTTTTTTCTGATTTGACCGAAGGAAAGAAACGGATGGAGGCAGTTCCGTTCACCGCCAGGGAAGGCGTTGTCACCGTGGAAACTATGATGTAAGGAGAGTGGCTGTCGATGCTCATTTGCCCCAATTGCAAGCGAAAAAATCTGGGGAAAATTGGTGTCAACCAGTATTATTGCTGGGATTGCTTCATTGAGCTGTCCGTCTCGAAAGGGATGATCCACGCCCATCAAGTCGAGGAAGACGGGACGTTAAGCTCCTTGGATGACTTGTTTGACGACCATGAGCGCACGATCCCATATTAGGGGGGACAAGCATGAACCGGACGATGACGTCGTTGTTGGCCGTCGGGTTGGGTGTCGCTGCATACCAGCTCGCCCAGCGCAACGGTTGGACGAACGGCCGCACGATGCGGAGAATGCGCCGCCGCTTGATGCAGGCGATCCGTTAAAGCCGTTGCCGCTTCCCGCCCGCGCGGCGGGGGCGGCTTGTTTTTTTGTGAAATAGTGGAAGAGATAACGGGAGCATATTTCCAACTTCATCTCCTACACTAAACGGTAGGAGGTGTGGCGATGGGCGAGCAGCAATGGCTGTCATTTTTGCGCATTGGAAAGTGGCTGTTAGTTACCGCAATCGTGTATTTAATCGTCCGGATGAAAGACGTATGGTGGCCGGTCGTCGATTTTGTCGCCACCGCCTTAGCCCCGTTTTTGCTGGCGGCGTTTATTACCTATTTGTTGCATCCGCTTGTTGAGTATCTTCACGGCAAAGGGATGCCGCGCGCGCTGGCCATTTTGCTCATTTACGTTTTGTTTTTCGGAGCTGTCGGCTACGGGCTTTACCGCGGCGTGCCGCTATTCATCGCCCAGCTGCGGGAATTGGACGAGCAGCTGCCGTCATTAATGGATACATACCGCCGGTGGGCCCGCCATATTCATGATGAAACATCGACATGGCCGATGGAAGTGCATACGCGCATTGAAGCTGTGTTTGTTCAAATCGAAAAGACGGCGGCGGGCGCGGTGACGATGGCGATCGACGCCGCCAAATCATTCATCGGTTCGGCGGCGACGCTTTTGCTCATCCCATTTATCGTGTTTTATATGCTAAAAGACATTGAGGTGCTAAAAAGAGCGGTTTGGTACATGACCCCAAAGCGGTGGCGCGAACCGGGGATGGCGTTTGTAAAAGATGTTGACGAATCGCTTGGCGGCTATATTCGCGGCCAGCTGTTCGTCTGTGCAACGATCGGCCTTGCGGCGTCGCTCGGCCTTTGGCTCGCCGGCATGGACTATCCGCTTTTGCTTGGATTTATCATCGGGCTGACGAACATCATTCCGTACTTCGGCCCGTTGCTCGGCGCGATTCCGGCTGTGATTTTGGCGGCGACCATCTCGCTCAAAATGGTGATCATCGTGCTGATCATCATTTTTGCCTTGCAGTTTCTTGAAGGGAACGTTTTATCACCGTTCATTGTCGGCAAAAGCGTGCATATGCATCCGCTTGTCATTATGTTCGCGCTGTTTGCCGGCGGCGAGCTGGCCGGCGTGCTCGGCCTCATCCTCGCCGTCCCGACTGCAGCGGTGCTGAAAGTGGCCGTATCGCACTGGAAAGAACATTACGCCCCGCATTGACAAACGCTTGCTGCTTGTCTATAATCTTTCAATGAACAAAGCGAATACATAACGCGATGACGGATCGAGTATGTTGCAGTCCATCTTAACGCGCAACCGGCGCACAGAGAGGAATTTCCGCGGCTGAAAGAAATTCCAGATGAAGGGCAACAGAAGGCTAATCCGGAGCGCAGGCAAAACCTGACGCAAGGCTGCGTTACGGCCGAAGAGGTGATGGGCATTTTCTGCCCATAAACAGGGTGGTACCGCGAGCGCAACTCTCGTCCCTGCCAAGGGATGGGAGTTTTTTTATAGAAAAAACAAAGGGGAGGATCATCATGAAGAAACTGACATCTGCCGAAGTGCGGCGCATGTTTTTAGAGTTTTTCCAGGAAAAAGGCCATACGGTGGAGCCGAGCGCATCGCTCATTCCGGTTGACGACCCGTCGCTGCTGTGGATCAACAGCGGCGTCGCGACGTTGAAAAAGTATTTTGACGGCCGCATCATTCCCGAAAATCCGCGCATTTGCAATGCGCAAAAATCGATTCGCACGAACGATATCGAAAATGTCGGGAAAACGGCGCGCCACCATACGTTTTTTGAAATGCTCGGCAACTTTTCGATCGGCGATTATTTCAAGCGTGAAGCGATCCATTGGGCATGGGAGTTTTTAACGAGCGACAAATGGATCGGTTTTGATCCGGAACGGCTGTCCGTCACGGTCCATCCGGAAGACGAGGAAGCGTACAACATTTGGCGCAACGAAATCGGCCTGCCGGAAGAACGGATCATCCGCCTCGAAGGAAACTTCTGGGATATCGGGGAAGGCCCGAGCGGCCCGAATACGGAAATTTTTTATGACCGCGGTGAAGCGTTCGGCAACGACCCGAACGACCCGGAGCTGTATCCGGGCGGGGAAAACGAGCGCTACTTGGAAGTATGGAACCTTGTCTTTTCGCAGTTCAACCATAACCCGGACGGCACGTACACGCCGCTGCCGAAGAAAAACATCGACACCGGCATGGGCTTGGAGCGGATGTGCTCGATTTTGCAAGATGTGCCGACAAACTTTGAAACCGACTTGTTTATGCCGATCATCCGCGCCACCGAGCAAATTTCCGGCGAACGGTATGGCGAAGACCGGGAGAAAGACGTCGCGTTTAAAGTGATTGCCGACCATATTCGCGCGGTGACGTTTGCGATCGGCGATGGGGCGCTGCCGTCAAACGAGGGCCGCGGCTATGTATTGCGCCGCCTGCTCCGCCGCGCCGTGCGCTACGCGAAACACATCGGCATTGAGCGTCCGTTTATGTACGAGCTCGTCCCGGTTGTCGGCGAAATTATGCATGACTATTATCCGGAAGTGAAAGAAAAAGCCGATTTTATCGCCCGCGTCATCCGCAGTGAGGAGGAGCGGTTCCATGAGACGCTTCACGAAGGGCTCGCCATTTTAAGCAACGTGATCGAGAAGGCCAAATCCGAAGGAAGCGACGTCATCCCCGGCGAGGACGTGTTCCGCCTGTACGATACGTACGGCTTCCCGATCGAGCTGACGGAGGAATACGCGGCAGAAGCGGGAATGAAAGTCGACCATGACGGGTTTGAACGAGAAATGGAACGGCAGCGCGAACGGGCACGCGCCGCCCGCCAAGACGTGGATTCGATGCAGGTGCAAGGCGGCGTCCTTGGCGACATTAAAGACGAAAGCCGCTTCGTCGGCTACGATGAGCTCGTCGCTTCTTCCACCGTTCTCGCCATCGTCAAAGACGGACAGCTTGTCGAGGAAGTCCGCGCCGGCGAAGAGGCGCAAATCATCGTCGATGTGACGCCGTTTTACGCTGAAAGCGGCGGCCAAATCGCCGACCAAGGAACGTTTGCCGGCGAGACGGGAACGGCGGTCGTCAAAGATGTGCAAAAAGCGCCAAACGGACAGCATCTTCATTCGATCGTCGTCGAGAGCGGTACGGTGAAAAAAGGTGCGGTGTATACGGCGCGCGTTGATGAAGCGAAACGGGCCCGCATTATCAAAAACCATACGGCAACCCATTTGCTCCATCAGGCGCTGAAAGACGTGCTCGGCCGCCATGTCAACCAGGCGGGCTCGCTCGTCGCTCCAGACCGGCTCCGTTTTGACTTTACCCACTTCGGGCAAGTGAAGCCGGAGGAGCTTGAGCGCATTGAAGCGATCGTCAACGAGCAAATTTGGAAAAGCCTTCCGGTCGACATTTTCTACAAACCGCTTGAAGAAGCGAAAGCGATGGGCGCGATGGCGCTGTTTGGCGAAAAGTACGGCGACATCGTCCGCGTCGTGAAGGTGGGCGACTACAGCTTGGAGCTGTGCGGCGGCTGCCATGTGCCCAACACATCAGCCATCGGCCTGTTTAAAATCGTCTCCGAATCGGGCATCGGCGCCGGCACGCGCCGCATTGAGGCGGTGACCGGGGAAGCGGCGTACCGCTTTATGAGCGAACAGCTGGCTATTTTGCAAGAGGCGGCGCAAAAGCTGAAAACAAGCCCGAAAGAATTGAATGCGCGTCTTGACGGACTGTTTGCCGAGCTGAAAGAGCTCGAGCGCGAAAACGAATCGCTGTCAGCCCGCCTCGCGCATATGGAGGCAGAGCACCTCACCCGCCAGGTGAAAGACGTAAACGGCGTGCCGGTGTTGGCCGCGAAAGTGCAGGCGAACGACATGAACCAGCTGCGGGCGATGGCCGATGACTTGAAGCAAAAACTAGGCACTGCAGTCATTGTCTTGGCGGCGGTGCAAGGCGGAAAAGTGCAGCTGATTGCTGCGGTGACCGACGACTTGGTGAAACAAGGATTCCACGCCGGCAAACTGGTGAAAGAAGTGGCGTCACGCTGCGGCGGAGGAGGCGGCGGACGGCCGGATTTGGCGCAGGCAGGCGGCAAAGATGCGCAGAAAGTCGCCGAGGCGCTCAACTATGTCGAAACGTGGGTGAAATCCATTTCCTAAATGGGCGCGGATCGTGTACAATGGATGTAAGAGAAGGGGATGGCCCGAACAAAGAGCGAGGTGGAAACGGTGAGCTCGTTTGATCAAACGATGCAGTTTCATTTTTCCGAAGAGCCGGCGGAAACGAATGTCCGCGAAGTGTTGTTGACGGTGTATGACGCCTTGCAAGAAAAAGGCTACAACCCGATCAACCAAATTGTCGGCTACCTGCTGTCCGGCGACCCGGCTTACATCCCGCGCCATAAAGATGCGCGCGCGCTCATCCGCAAAATCGAACGCGACGAATTAATCGAGGAATTGGTGAAATTCTATTTACAGGGGCAACGAAAGGATTGACCGATGCGGATATTGGGGCTTGATCTCGGAACGAAAACGCTCGGCGTCGCGGTGAGCGATGAGCTTGGCTGGACGGCGCAAGGACTCGAGACGATCGCCATCGATGAGGAGCGCGGCGATTATGGTTTAGAGCGGCTGCGCGCCCTTATCGATGAGTACGGCGTCGATGCGATCGTCGTCGGATGGCCGAAAAACATGAACGGCACGCTCGGACCGCGCGCTGAGGCAAGTGAGCGGTTCGCCGCCAAACTGCGCGAGGAGTTTTCTTTGCCGGTTGTGCTCTGGGATGAACGGCTGTCGACGATGGCCGCCGAGCGGATGCTGATTGCCGCCGATGTCAGCCGGAAAAAGCGGCGGAAAGTCATTGACAAAATGGCGGCGGCCGTCATTTTGCAGTCATATTTGGACAGTAAACGATAAATTGGAGGAGAAAACATGGAACACGGAGACCGTCACATTACCGTTGTCGACGAACATGGCAACGAGCAGCTGTGCGAAATTTTGTTTACGTTTGAATCGGACGATTTTGGCAAATCGTACGTGTTTTACTATCCGGTCGGCGTCGAGGCGGAAGATGAAAACGGCGAGACGGAAGTGCACGTTTCCGCCTTCATCCCTGGGGATGAGAACAAAGAAGGCGAACTGCTCCCAATCGAGACGGAGGAAGAGTGGGACATGATCGAAGAAGTATGGAATACGTTTTGCGCTGAACAGGAAGAGGAAGACGACGAATAACGGACAGCAGAGGGGGCCAAAAGGATCGGGGCCCCTTTTCTTATTGCCGTATTATGCGCTGAGAAACGATAAGTTGTGTTCCATGCAATGGTTCAGACATCTTCTTGTTTGTCCGACAAATGTTGCGAAGGGCTTCGATTGACCGGCGCGTTTCCTCCCCTGGCTTTGCATTTTTTGACCGTCAAGGGCGAAAAATGCGGAACTTTGTAGTATAATATGGCCGGGTGAAAGGAGGACAAAGATGAAACAGAACGATTTTAGGGCGCCAGAGGCGCGGCTTGTGCGGAAAATCGTCTTGATTGTCTGTGCTGTTCTGCTGGCGGCGTTTGTCATTGCCGGCGCCAGCAGTTTCTTATACATCCGTTCAGCGCTTAAGCCCGTCGACCCGAATGACCGCACCCCGGTCCATGTCTCGATTCCGATCGGTTCATCGGCGGCGGATATTGCCGAACAGCTTGAACGAAAGCGGCTGATTAAAAGTGCGGCCGTCTTTCGCTTCTATGTTCGCTGGAAAAACGAATCAGGCTTTCAAGCGGGGGAGTATGAGCTGACGCGGGCGATGCCGATGGCGCGCATCATCGAGCTATTGCAAACCGGCCGGTCGCTAAAAATCGGATTGAAGCTCACCATTCCAGAAGGGTCGCAGCTTGTGCAAATCGCTGCCATCATCGCCGCCAAAACCGGGTACAAGCAGGAAGACGTGATGAAGCTGTTGAACGATCGCGCGTATATTGAACAGCTTCGCCGCACGTACCCTGAGTTGTTGACAGCGGACATTTTTCAGCGCGGCATTCGTTATCCGCTTGAAGGCTACCTGTTTCCGGCCACTTACGTGTTTGCCGACCAAAAGCCGCCGCTTCCGGAGATCATTGAGGCGATGGTCGCGAAAACGGCGGAGGTGCTCGGTCAATACAAAGAGACGATGAAAGAAAAACAATTGTCGCCGCATCGATTGTTGACCATGTCGTCGTTAATCGAAGAAGAGGCGACCGAGAAAGCCGACCGCGAAAAAATCGCCAGCGTCTTTTACAACCGGCTGCGCATCGGCATGCCGCTGCAAACCGATCCGACCGTCCTGTACGCGCTCGGCAAACATAAAGATCGGGTGCTGTATAAAGACTTGCAAGTTGATTCGCCGTATAATACCTACATTCATCAAGGGCTGCCGCCCGGTCCGATCGCCAACGCCGGCGAGATGTCGATCGAAGCGGCGCTTCAGCCGGCTGCGACCGACTATTTATACTTTCTGGCCACTCCGGCGGGCGACGTCATTTTCACGAAAACGCTCGCCGAGCATAACCGCGAAAAAGCGAAATACATTGGGAAACAATAGCGCAAACTGGAAGTTGCTTGCTCAATGGGCAAAACGGCTTCGCTTTTTTGCCCGTTTATGATACTATAATAAAGTTGAACAGCGCCGCCGCCTGAATCGGGCGGCGGCCAACGATAAGAGTCGGTTGGCGGCTCTTATTTTTCATATGATCGACGGAGGAGGAGTCCTCTTGCTTTCAGAACATATCGTCCGTTATTTGCGGCAGCTGCGCCCGGCGCCGGATGCAGAAATCGCGGAAATGGAGCGGTACGCTCGCGAACAGCGCGTGCCGATCATCGATCCGGTGAGCATGGAGGTGCTGCTGTTTGTGTTGAACTTGGCTGCGCCGCGCCGCATTTTGGAAATCGGCACCGCGATCGGCTATTCGGCGATCCGGATGGCGAAGGCGCTGCCGGATGTGCGCATTGTGACGATTGAAAAAGACCGGGAGCGGTACGAGCGCGCCCGTTTTTATATCGAGAAAATGAACATAGCCGGACGGATTGAGGTGATTTTGGGCGATGCGCTTGACGCTGTGGCGGATGCGGCAGCGGCGGCGCCGTTTGATGTGCTGTTTATCGACGCGGCCAAAGGGCAATATGAGCGCTTTTTTACGCTGTATGAGCCGCTTCTGGCCGAGGGCGGCCTTGTCATTAGCGACAACGTGCTGTTTAAAGGGCTTGTCGCGGCTGAAGAGCTTGCGGGCAATAAGCGGCTGTGGAACATCGCGCAAAAAATCCGGCGCTACAATGAATGGCTGATGGCCCGGAGCGATTACGACACGGTCATCATTCCCGTTGGCGACGGGCTGGCTATATCGAAAAAACGAGGTGAACGAGAATGAAAAAACCGGAATTGCTCGTCACGCCGACGAGCGTTTCCCATATTGAGGAATTGGCTGAAGCGGGAGCGGACGCTGTAATGATCGGCGAACAGCGCTATGGCTTGCGGCTTGCCGGCGAATTTTCCCGCGCCGACGTTGCTGCGGCCATCGAAGCGGCTCACCGGCACGGCATGAACGTGTATGTGGCGATGAACGCCATTTTTCATAATGACAAAGTCGATGAACTGGGCGATTATATCGCTTTTGTCGCCGCCGCCGGCGCTGACGCCATCGTGTTTGGCGACCCGGCCGTGCTGTTGACGGTTCGCGAGGCCGCCCCTCATATGAAGCTCCACTGGAGCACGGAAACGACGGCGACGAACTGGTATACATGCAACTATTGGGGGCGAAAAGGAGCGAAGCGCGCTGTCTTGGCCCGCGAGTTGAACATGGACGCCATTTTGGAAATCAAAGCCCATGCCGAAGTGGAAATCGAAGTGCAAGTGCATGGGGCGACGTGCATGTACCAATCGAAGCGTTCGCTCATCGGCAACTACTTCGAGTATCAAGGAAAAGTGATGGAAATTGAACGAAAAAAATATGAAAAAGGGATGTTTTTATACGACAAGGAGCGCGACAACAAATATCCGATTTTTGAAGATGAAAACGGCACGCATATTATGAGCCCAAACGATGTTTGCATCATCGACGAGCTTGGCGACATGATCGAAGCCGGCATTGACAGCTTCAAAATCGATGGCATTTTGCATGAGCCTCGCTACATTACGGAAGTGACAAAGCTGTACCGCCGCGCCATTGATATGTGCGCCAAAGACCGCGAGCAGTATGAGCGGGAAAAAGAGGAGCTGCTTGCCGCCGTTGAGGCGCTCCAACCGCCGCACCGCCGATTGGACACCGGATTTTTCTTCAAAGAGACGATTTATTGACAAAGGAGGGAGACCGAATGCTGCTGAAAAACGACCGCATTTCCGAAATCGTTGACGGCAAGCGCGTCATTGTGAAAAAACCGGAATTGCTTGCGCCGGCCGGCAACCTAGAAAAGCTGAAAATTGCCGTCCATTACGGGGCGGATGCCGTCTTTATCGGCGGCCAAGAGTACAGCCTGCGCGCCAACGCCGACAACTTCACGATTGACGAAATTCGCGAAGGAGTTGAATTTGCCAACCGATACGGAGCAAAAGTATACGTCACGGCCAACATTTATGCGCATAATGAAAACATTCCCGGCCTTGACGACTATTTGCGGGCGCTCGAAGATGCCGGCGTCCATGGCATTATCGTCGCCGACCCGCTCATTATTGAGACGGCGCGCCGGGTGGCGCCGAAGCTTGAAGTGCATTTAAGCACCCAGCAATCGCTTTCGAACTGGAAAGCGGTCCAGTTTTGGAAAGAGGAAGGGCTCGAGCGGGTCGTGCTCGCCCGCGAGGTGAGCGCCGAGGAAATTCGGCAAATCAAAGAAAAAGTCGATATCGAAATCGAGGCGTTCATCCACGGAGCGATGTGTTCCGCCTACTCGGGCCGCTGCGTGTTGAGCAACCATATGACGGCGCGCGACTCGAACCGCGGCGGGTGCTGCCAGTCGTGCCGCTGGGACTATGACTTGTACCAGCTGGCTGACGGACGGGAAATCCCGCTGTTTGCTGAGGGCGATGCTCCGTTTGCCATGAGCGCGAAAGATTTAAACCTCATCCGCGCCATTCCGGCGATGATTGAGCTTGGCGTTGACAGCTTGAAAATTGAAGGGCGGATGAAGTCGATCCATTATGTGGCGACGGTTGTGAGCGTCTACCGGAAAGTGATTGACGCCTACTGTGCCGACCCGGATCATTTCACGATCCGCGAAGAGTGGGTGCGGGAGCTTGACAAGTGCGCCAACCGCGAAACAGCGCCGTCGTTTTTTGACGGGTTTCCGGATTATACGAACCATATGTACGGCACGCACAGCCGGAAGACGACGCATGAGTTTGCCGGCCTTGTGCTTGGCTACGATCCGGAGACCGGCATCGCCACCATCCAGCAGCGCAACCATTTTAAACCGGGTGATGAGGTCGAATTTTTCGGCCCGGAAATCGAAAACTTTACCCAAGTGATCGATACTATTTGGGATGAAGACGGCAACGAGCTCGATGCGGCCCGCCACCCGCTGCAAATCGTCAAGGTGCGAGTCAAACGCCCTCTCTTCCCGTACAACATGATGAGAAAGGAGAATTGAGATGGCGGACAAGCCCGTTGTCATCGGCGTCGCCGGCGGCTCTGGCTCGGGAAAGACGAGCGTCGCCCGCGCAATTTATGACCATTTCGGCGATCACTCGATTCTTGTGCTCGAGCAAGATTTTTATTACAAGGACCAAAGCCATCTCCCGTTTGAAGAGCGGCTGAAGACGAACTACGACCATCCGTTGGCGTTTGACAACGACTTGTTGATCGAGCACGTTCATCGGCTGCTTCGCTACGAGCCGATCGACAAGCCGGTGTATGACTATAAGCTGCATACCCGTTCGAACGAAGTCGTCCGCGTCGAGCCGAAGGATGTCATTATTTTGGAAGGCATTCTCGTTTTGGAGGATGAGCGGCTCCGCAATTTGATGGACATCAAAGTGTACGTCGACACCGACCCGGACATTCGCATCATCCGCCGCCTCATCCGCGATATGAAAGAGCGCGGCCGCACGTTTGATTCGGTCATTGAGCAGTATTTGTCCGTCGTGCGGCCGATGCACAACCAGTTTGTCGAACCGACGAAACGCTACGCGGACGTGATCATTCCAGAAGGCGGGCAAAACGCGGTCGCCATCGATTTAATGGTGGCAAAAATTCGCACAGTTCTTGAACAAAAAGCGTTTTTATAATAACATAACAGAGACAAAACAATATATTATATACCAAGTAAGCGTACGAACAGTTGTTTTTCTGTTCGTACGTTTTACATAATGCAGAACATAGAGGAGTGAGACAAATGGCGAATGAAAAGCAGTATCCAATGACGAAAGAGGGAAAAGAGAAACTGGAACAAGAGCTTGAGTACTTAAAAACGGTCAAGCGGAAAGAAGTCGTTGAACGAATCAAAATCGCCCGCGGGTTCGGGGATCTGTCGGAAAACTCGGAATATGACGCCGCGAAAGACGAGCAAGCGTTTGTGGAATCGCGCATTCAAATGCTTGAAAACATGATCCGCAACGCCGTCATCATTGAAGAAGACAAAGAAAACCCGGATGTCGTCTCGCTTGGCAAGTCGGTGACGTTCATCGAGCTTCCGGACGGCGAAGAAGAGACGTACACGATCGTCGGCAGCGCCGAGGCCGACCCGTTCGAAGGGAAAATTTCCAACGACTCGCCGATTGCCAAATCGCTTCTCGGCCGCCGCGTCGGCGATGAGGTGACGGTGCAAACACCGGGCGGGGAAATGCTGGTCAAAATCGTGGCGGTCAAATAAACAGGCGGACCGCCGCGTCCGGGCCGCTCCGAATGAAGGCTGCAGCAAATCGCCGCCGACGGCACGTTTGAAAGGAAAACACCTCGTCGAAACTGATGATGAGGTGTTTTCATTATGTGGAAAAAACGGACAATCGTCACCATCGCGCTCATCCAGGCTGCCTTGCTGCTGCTGATCGGCCGGTTAGCGCAAATCCAGCTCATTGATCCGGAATCGTTTGCCGGCCGCAATTTAATCGCGGAAAGCGTCGCCCAGCGTACGCAGGAGCTGACGATTGACGACGGGCGCGGCTCGTTCGTCGACCGGAATGGCCGCCCGCTGACAAAGCGGTACGTGCCGTCGCTTGTGCTGTTTCCGTTTTTGGCGACGATGAAATGGCCGATTGAGCAAGTCGCCCGCATCGCCGGCGTTACGGTGGAAGACATCCGCCGCCAGCTTGAGGAGGCAAACGGCCCGTTCATCCTGCAGCAAGACGGCGAGCCGCTCGCCTTAAGCGCCAGCCAAATGAAGCAAATTAACGACTTGCGCATCCCCGGGGTTTTTGCTGTCAAGAAACAATATCCGCTTGAGACGGTGTATGCGCCGCATTTGCTTGGCTTTACCCGGAAGGATGAGAAGCTTCTGCGCACGCGCTATCCGAAGCGTTCGCTCCCGCCGCAGGCTGAAGTTGGCATTCAAGGGCTTGAGAAGGCGTTCGACGAGTTTTTGCTCACAGATGGCGAAACGAAGCTGTTGTACCACGTTGACGCTGAAGGAAGGCCGCTGTTTGGGCTTGATGTGAAATACAGCGACCCGGGCAATCCGTTTTACCCGGCGACTGTCCAAACGACGCTCGATCGTGATATCCAGCAAGAAATGGAGCAAATCGTGGACCGGTACGGGTTGAAAAAAGGCGGGCTCATCCTGCTCGAGGTGGACGACAGCAGCGTGCTCGCCATGGTCAGCCGCCCCAATATGAATCCGCGCGACCCGTATAAAAACCGCGGGGCGGAAAATCAAATGGTGCTGCCGCAAATTCCCGGCTCCGTCTTTAAAACGGTTGTCGCCGCCGCGGCGCTTGAGGAAGGGCTGGCTTCGCCTGCTGCGATGTTTGATTGCAGCAAAAAAATTGACGGCACGACGCTGGATGAGGAGCACGACTACGGCATGCTCAACTTGGCTGACAGCTTTGCCGTCAGCTGCAACAACGCGTTTGCCGCGCTCGGCAAACAGCTCGTTCGCCATGACCCGGATGCATTGGAAACGTATGCGGAAAAGCTCGGGTTGTATCCGACAGCCGGCTGGGAAGGAGCCGTGTACCATGAGGAACATTTCCGTCAATTTCCAGAAGAGCAGAAAGGAACGATTTGGCACGACAAGCGCGATAAGCGGGTGCCGCTTGCCGTGGCGCAAACGGCCATTGGGCAAAAAGATGTGCGCGTCTCCCCGCTTGGCGTCGCCAACATGATGGCGACGATCGCCCGCGGTGGCGAGGCCTTGAAGGTGCGGGCCGTGGACAAAGTGCTGTATAAAAACGGGACGACGTTGTTTTCGTTTTCACCCGAGCCGGCGACGGACAAGGAGCCGCTTGCGCCGCAAACGGCAAGGCAGCTCCAGCAGCTGCTGCGCGGCGTCGTCATCAATGAAGACGGCACCGGCCGCCGCTTTCGCTCGCTTCCGTACGAAGTGGCCGGCAAATCCGGGACGGCGGAGACAGGAAAAACGAAGGGCGGCAGCGAATTAATCAATAAATGGTTTGCCGGCTATTTCCCAGCTGACCGCCCGAAATACGCCCTCGCCGTCGTCGAGCTCGACTGCCCGAGCGGACAGGCGGCCACGAATGATGTGTTTGCCGCGGCGGTTGAGGCGCTTTATGCGTATGACCGAAACAAAAACGACCAGGAGTGACGAATCGATATAATGAATTCGTTGCGGCCACATAAAGGAGGGGGAGGCCGATGCAACAAACCGGAACACGTTTTGCCACCCGCGCCAAGCGGCGGAAAATCAACCGCTGGCTCAATGGAGCAATCGCCGTTGTGGTGTTGCTCATTCTCATTGTCGGTTGGAACATATTGTTCGGCGGCGAGCCGAGCCATAAAGCGGCGGATGCTGAGGCGAAGCCGGCTGCGGGGGCGGATGGGGCGAAGCGGGTCGAAATCGAAACGGGAGAACCGACCGTGCCGTCTGAAACGGAGGAAGCTGCTTCCGGGGACGAGTCCGAACCGGCTGAAGAGGAAGCCGAACAAGACGTGACGGCAACGCCGGGGCCGCCGGGGTCGAATATTGAAAAAGAGATCGTCAACCCGGCATGGCAGCCGGTCGGCACGACGCAATCAGAGCCGCATGAAACGGTGTTTAAAAAAGATTCGGTGGACTGGAAGGAAATGCTCGATGCGGTCAGCTATGCGACCGGCATCGCGCCGGACGATATGATCGTTTGGTTCATCGGCAACAATGGGCCGAACAAAGCAGTGGCGACGATTTCAACGAGAGACCAGACCGCCCATTACCGAGTGTATATTGAATGGGTGACGAATGAAGGATGGAAGCCGACGAAAGTGCAAAAGCTGCGGGAAAAACCGTAGCGATTTTTGAAGGGGAACAGGTGCCCGCTTAGAAGGGGCGCCTGTCATTTTTTTGCCTTAAAGTGGACGACGGCACTGTAAAACCGCTTCCCGTTTTCCATGACATGCATTTGGTGCGACACATGATGGACGGAAAGCAGCAGCGCTTTGTTATGCTCGATTTGCTCGTTGATTTTTTTTTCAAGCGTTCGCAAGTCGTCAGCTTCAAAAAACTCCACTTTGTCTTCAATCAAATCAAGGGAAATGTTCACCATGTCTTTGCCTCCCTCTAGAAATGTTGATTTATCAAGGCTTTTCGGCCCCTCAGGGGTGTCCAAAAAATATTTTTCGACAAAATCCCTTACATCCTTTTTCAGTTTT
>NZ_PIJG01000006.1:0-94238 GCF_002809955.1 Geobacillus sp. Manikaran-105 | reverse complement strand
AACAGAGTCGGAATTTTGTTCCGTTTGGTAAAATATACAAAAACCAGAGAGGGCTGACTCCAAAAGTCCGCTTTTTGGCGGACTTTTGGGTCAGCCCCCTCTCGCATTCCATCATAGACGCAAAACCGATGATCGAAGAAACAACATGACCGTTTTCGGACCCGCTTCTTTGACTTACTTTTGGAAAAACGCCCCTTTCGCCACCTTTTCCACCAAACTCGGCGCAAGGCGATACAGCCGGCTGCCGAGATCCATCCAGCGTGGCATGTTCACTTCGCGCGTCGGCGTCATCATCGCGGCAACAACGCGCTTCGCCACCGCCTCCGGGCGCAGCATCCAACGCGACACGTTGCGCACATACTCGCCAGATTCATCAGCGGTTGAAAAAAAGTTCGTCTCCACCGGCCCCGGATTGACGGTCGTGACAAAAATGCCAAAGCGCCCCGCCTCGAGGCGAAGGCTGTCAGTAAAGCCGATGACGGCATGTTTCGTCGCGGAATAGACGCTCGACTTCGGCGTCGCGATTTTGCCGGCTTGCGAGGCGATATTGAGAATGTGGCCGCTTCGGCGTTCTTTCATATGCGGATACACCGCCTTCGTGCAGGCGATCAAGCCGAAGACATTGACCGCAAACATCCGTTCCATCTCGTCAAGGTCGATATCTTCCACGTAGCGAAATACGCCAAATCCGGCATTGTTCACAAGCACATCGATAGCGCCCAGTTCAGCAGACAGCTTCGCAAATACCGCTTCGACCATCTCGCGGTCGCTGACATCAAGCGGCGCGTACGGGGCGCGAATGCCGGTTTGCGCTTCAATGCGCGCACTGATTGCTTTCAACTTTTCTTCACTGCGCGCCAAGAGCACCGGCACCGCCCCTTGGCGCGCCGCTTCATAGGCGATTTGCTCGCCGATTCCTCCCGACGCTCCGGTGATGACGACATGGCGCCCCTTCAGCCGCACACCGACACCCCCGCCGCTTTGTACACATAATGGCCGTCTTCGTGTCTTTTTTGTACATACCCGTTTTCTTCCAAATAATCAAGCTGGCCGATCGTCTCTGACATCGTCAGCATGAGCTGGCGTTCGTAAGCGGTGGGAAACAGCTTTTGACAAACGTCAAACACCGTATGCGGGCGTTCTTTCACCATTTCGAGCACCCGCTCGGCGCGCTGGCGCTGCTTATCGAGCCGCTCGCGAACGAGCGCCGGAATATCGGTCGCATCGTCGCCATGGCCGTTTAACGAGCGAACGATGTCGTATTGCAGCATTTTTTGCAGCGATTCGTTGTACTGCAACAACGGTTTCGGCCGCTCCGTCTCCCCTTCCGCCGGCGGTTCCATCATTGGATTCGGGGAAATATGAACAAGCAAATGATCGCCGCCGATCAACACCCCATCCGCCTCGCGGTAAAGAGCAATATGACTTTGCGCATGTCCCGGCGTTTCGATGACCTGCCACCCTGGCAACCCCGGCGCCGCGTCCCCTTCCGTCACCATGATGTCAAGCCCGCGCCGGCTTGCATATCGAAGCGATCCGCCTTCTTTGGACAGCTGACTGAACAAGCGGCGGTCAACGCCGCATTCCGTAAAAAATTCTTGAAAAAATTGGACGTACCGTTCCATAAACGAACGTTCACGGCGCAAAAACGGATCGGCTTTCGGATGGCCGATGATCGGCGCATGCGGAACATAATCAAGCAAGCCGACATGATCCGGATGATGATGAGTAATGACGATTTGTTCAATATCCTGCGGCGCATAACCGATCTCGCCAAGCTGCTTCACAAACAGCTGCCATGCCTGCTCTGTTTTCACTCCGGCATCGACCAGTGTCAACCGATCGCCGGCGATCACGTACATATGCACATCGCCGACCGGAAACGGCGTCGGCACCGTGATCCGATACACTCGTTCTTCGTTCATTGCGTTCCCTTCTTTCCCAAAGTTCATGAACCGCCCCGTTCGAACCGTTTCATCAAGCAAAATGAATAATGATTCATTATATTTTATTTTACAGTTTACACTGATTTCATCCATTTGTCATGCCTTTTTCTTCCGCACGACGAAATTGCAAAAAAATTCGTTCTCCTCTCTTGACAACCGTGCTCGTCCCGCGGCATAATGACAAATAAATTATGATACGACAAATAAATTATGATACGGCAAAACAGGCGATGAACAGGGCCAGTAAACCGCAAACGGCACCAGAGAGCGAAGCCCGCGGCTGGAAGGCTTTGCGGCCCTCTTTGCGGTTGAACCTACCCTAGGAGCTGTTAGGCCAACCTAAACGCCTCCCCGGCGTTATCGGGGCAGAGTTGGGCCTGTTTGGCGCTTGGGCCAAATCAGGCCAAAAAAGGTGGTACCGCGGAAACGAAGGTTTTCCGTCCTTTTGCAGGACGGGAAACCTTTTTCTTTTGGATGGATACATCAAGGCAAGGAGGAGTGGAATGATGAACAACGAACGAACGATCGCGCTCATCGGCGCCGGCTCGATGGCGGAAGCGCTCATCGCCGGCATGACGAAAGCGTTTTGCCATCCGGCGCACATTGTCGTCGCCAACCGACGAAACCGCCCCCGTCTTGAGGAACTGGCGCGTCAATACGGTGTTGGCACGGCGGATTGCGCGCAAGAAGCCGTCAAACAAGCGGATATCATCATTTTGGCGATGAAACCGAAAGACGTCGCCGAAGCGATGAACGCCATCGCACCATCCATCCGGTCCGATCATCTTATTCTTTCGCTGTTGGCCGGCGTGACAACGGAAACGATCGAACGGCTCGCCGGGCGCAACATCCCTGTCGTGCGCGCCATGCCAAACACATCCGCCGCCGTCGGTTTGTCGGCGACCGCCATCGCCGGCGGCCGCTTCGCCGCGAAAGAACATCTTGAGATCGCCAAACAGCTGTTTGAAACGGTCGGCATCGTCGCTGTTGTGCCGGAGCGCGACTTGCATGCGGTCACCGGCCTGTCCGGGAGCGGTCCGGCGTATGTGTATTACTTGGTCGAAGCGATGGAAAAAGCGGCAGCCGACATCGGCCTTGAGCGAGATGTCGCCAAACGGCTCATTTTGCAAACGATCATCGGCGCAGCCGAGATGCTAAAAGCGTCCGACAAACATCCATCCGTCTTGCGCCGTGAAGTCACGAGCCCAGGCGGCACGACCGAAGCCGGCATTGGCGTGCTTGAGCAATACCGGTTCCAAGAAGCGGTCATCGCCTGCATCCGAAGGGCGACGGCCCGCTCCGAAGAGCTCGGCAGCGCGCTTCTCGCTGCCATCATGGAAGCGTAAAGAACGGACCTCCAAAGCGCGCCGCCCCCGCACGGCGGATGGGCGGGGACGTTTCGGCAAAACCGGGCGCAATGAACAAGGAAACAAACGAACCTTTTCATCCGGTTATGGAAGATTTTTTTGGTTTCGCATAACGGAAACTCGAATTTCGCACATGACACAACCGCATAAGCCCATCTTTACCCAAAACAGGCTATGTTAACAGGGCCGCGGCTTTTCCACCGTCCGGCTCAGGCAAAACAGTCCGTTTCACTTTGTTTTTGACAGGCAGCGTGCTATCATCAGTCATGAACCACTCATTGGCCTAGAAAGGAGCTGCTTGTCATGAACACGGTATTGTTTTCGCCGTATACGATCCGCGGGCTGACGCTGAAAAACCGAATTGTCATGTCGCCGATGTGCATGTATTCGTGCGACACGAAAGACGGCGCCGTACGCACGTGGCATAAAATCCACTACCCGGCTCGCGCTGTCGGCCAAGTCGGCTTGATTATCGTTGAAGCGACCGGCGTGACGCCGCAAGGTCGCATTTCTGAACGCGACTTAGGCATTTGGAGCGATGACCATATCGCCGGGCTTCGCGAACTCGTTGGGCTTGTGAAAGAGCATGGGGCGGCCATCGGCATCCAGCTTGCCCATGCGGGGAGAAAATCGCAAGTGCCGGGAGAGATCATCGCTCCGTCAGCCATCCCGTTTGATGATTCGTCGCCGACGCCAAAAGAAATGACGAAAGCCGACATCGAAGAAACGGTGCAGGCGTTCCAAAACGGGGCGCGGAGGGCAAAAGAAGCCGGCTTTGACGTCATTGAAATCCATGCCGCCCACGGCTACCTCATTAACGAATTTTTATCGCCGCTCTCCAACCGGCGCCAAGACGAGTACGGCGGCTCTCCGGAAAACCGTTACCGTTTCTTGGGCGAGGTGATTGACGCTGTCCGCGAGGTGTGGGACGGGCCGCTGTTTGTGCGCATCTCAGCGTCCGACTATCACCCGGAAGGACTGACAGCGAAAGACTATGTTCCATACGCCAAACGGATGAAAGAGCAAGGCGTCGACCTTGTTGACGTCAGTTCCGGCGCCGTCGTTCCGGCGCGCATTGACGTCTATCCGGGCTATCAAGTGCCATTTGCCGAACTGATCCGCCGTGAAGCAGACATCCCGACCGGCGCCGTCGGCCTCATTACGTCCGGCTGGCAAGCGGAAGAAATTGTGCATAACGGCCGCGCCGACCTCGTCTTTTTGGGGCGCGAG
Organism: Geobacillus sp. Manikaran-105; assembly: GCF_002809955.1. NCBI lineage: Bacteria > Bacillati > Bacillota > Bacilli > Caryophanales > Anoxybacillaceae > Geobacillus > Geobacillus sp. Manikaran-105. The sequence continues at coordinate 89,695 of NZ_PIJG01000006.1, read as the reverse complement.
CTGCTGCGCAACCCGTATTGGCCATACGCCGCGGCGAGAGAGCTGGGCGCAAAAATCTCGGCGCCCGTCCAATATGAGCGCGGCTGGCGGTTTTAACCGCGCGGGATCGAAAACGAGGCGAAATCAGCGGCAAGATCGGTGTTCGGAAACACCTTCCGCGCCTCGGCGACGAGCTGCAGCGCCGCCTCGCCTTGATAGCGAGAGCTGATATGGGTCAAAATAAGCCGCTTCGCTCCGGCCCGCCTCGCCACCTCGGCTGCATCTGTGGTCGTGGAATGGAAATAGTCATGGGCCAGCCGCTGTTCCGCCGCGGCAAACGTCGCCTCGTGGACGACGACATCGGCATCGCGGGCGAGTTCAATCGCCGCTTCGCAAAAACGGGTGTCGCCGAGCACCGCGACGATCCGCCCTTTTTGCGGCGGGCCGACAAACTCACGCCCGTCGATGACCGTGCCGTCATCGAGCATGACTGTTTTCCCTTGCTTGATTTGTTGATAAATCGGGCCAGGGCGGACGCCGAGTGCTTGCAATCGATCGACCAAGAGCGGGCCGGGCAAATCTTTTTCCACGACGCGGAAACCGTATGACGGCATGCCGTGGTCGAGCCGTTTGGTGATGACTTGAAACCGTTCATCATCAAAAATGACTCCTTCTTCGATCTCGGCGATGTTCAATTCATACCGCAGCCGCGTCCCGCTGACGGACAGCGCCGTCTCCACAAACGCGCGAATGCCTTTTGGGCCGAAGACCGTAAGCGGCGTCTCGCCGCTTTGAAACGAACGGCTGCCAAGCAGCCCAGGCAATCCAAACAAATGGTCGCCATGCAAGTGCGTAATAAAAATATGCTCGATGCGGCGCGGGCGAATGGCGGTATGCAAAATTTGATGCTGCGTCGCTTCGCCGCAGTCAAACAGCCATGTCGCCCCGCGTTCGCCAAGCAGCTGCAGGGCGACGGACGATACGTTGCGCTCTTTGGCCGGCACGCCGGCACCCGTACCTAAAAACAACAGTTCCAACGCGCTTCACTCCTTTTTCTCGCTCAATATGGCCTGTTGTTAGCGTACCAATGTCAAAACGGCTTTTCAACTTTCTTTTGCGCTCAAAAACGCCGGGTTGGCGCCCGGCTCTTTCATGAACATAAACGCTTTCCCGCCGGAAAGCAACAAAGTGTTTGCGTTCCGACCGGCAAACCTCTACAATGGTTTCATTGAAGAGACAAATTTGGTTAAAGCGAGGTACATACGGTGGACAACATGAATCCGAAATCGATCATCGTCATTTTCGGAGCGACGGGAGATTTGGCGAAACGGAAACTGTTTCCGTCCCTTTACCGCCTGTATGAAAAAGGGCATTTGAACGAGCAATTCGCTGTCGTCGGCGTCGCGCGCCGCCCGTTGTCGGCCGACGAGTTCCGGAACTATGTGCGCGACTCGGTCGAAACGGCGTTTCAGCAGAAGCTCGCTGACGAGCGATTCACCTCCCATTTCTACTATCATCCGTTCGACGTGACGGAAGCCGAGTCGTACCAGCGCTTAAAGTCGCTCCTCGAACAGCTCGACGGCACATACAAGACCGAAGGCAACCGCATCTTTTATTTGGCGATGGCGCCGGAATTTTTCGGCACCGTCACGTCCCGCTTGCAGTCGGAAGGATTGACGGAAACGCACGGCTTTAAGCGGCTCGTCATCGAAAAGCCGTTCGGGCATGACTTGGCGAGCGCCGAGAAGCTGAATGACGAGATTCGCCGCGTCTTTTCCGAGCGGGAAATCTACCGGATCGACCATTACCTCGGCAAAGAAATGGTGCAAAACATCGAGGTCATCCGCTTTTCAAACGCCATTTTCGAGCCGCTTTGGAACAACCGGTTCATCGCCAACATTCAAATCACATCGAGCGAAACGCTCGGCGTCGAAGACCGCGGCCGCTACTACGACCATTCCGGGGCGCTGCGCGACATGGTGCAAAACCATATGCTGCAAATGGTCGCCCTGTTGGCGATGGAGCCGCCGATCAAACTAACAACTGATGACATCCGCCATGAGAAAGTGAAAGTGTTGCGCGCCTTGCGCCCGATTGCGCACGATGAAGTCGACCGCTATTTCGTGCGCGGCCAATACGGACGCGGAGCCATCCACGGCAAACACGTGCCGGCGTACCGCGAAGAGCCGAACGTCGATCCGAACTCGAACACGGAAACGTTCGTCGCTGGAAAACTCCTGATCGACAACTTCCGCTGGGCCGGCGTGCCGTTTTACATCCGCACCGGCAAACGGATGGCGGAAAAATCGACAAAAATCGTCGTCCAATTTAAAGATGTACCGATGAACTTGTATTACCGGACGAATGAGACGATCGCCCCGAACTTGCTCGTCATCCACATCCAGCCGGACGAAGGGATCACCCTTCAGTTAAACGGCAAAAAAACCGGGGAATCGACGACCATAACAGCTCCATTTCAACTCGACTATTGCAACAACTGCATCGACGGCATCAACACGCCGGAAGCGTACGAAAAGCTGTTGTACGACTGCATGCGCGGCGATGCGACGAACTTCACTCATTGGGACGAGGTGGCAGCGTCATGGCAATTTGTCGACCCAATTTCTGAGGTGTGGGCGAACACAAAAGCTTCCGACTTTCCGAACTACGCGGCTGGCTCCATGGGCCCGGCGGCCGCGGACAAGCTGCTCAAACAAGACGGCTTCCACTGGTGGCCGATCGAGCATCCGCGGCCATAACCGCGAATCGTTTGCGCCCGCCGCCCTTTTGGACAAGCGAGCGTTATCTCTCATGCAAAGGAGCGAATGAACGATGAAGGTGTATGACGTCACGGCCCCGATTTACGAGGGCATGCCCGTGTATAAAAACAAACCGGAAAAACAACCGAAGCGCACCACCGTCACCAACGGCTATGTGACCGAATCGCGCATTGACATGGACGTGCACACCGGCACGCACATTGACGCCCCTCTTCATATGGTCGAAGGCGGAGCGACGTTTGAAACGATTCCATTGGACGACCTCGTCGGCCCGTGCAAGCTGTTCGATTTAACCGATGTCAACGACCGGATCACGAAAGACGACATCGCGCATCTTGACATTCAAGAAGGCGACTTCGTTCTGTTTAAAACGAAAAACTCCTTTGATGATGCATTTAACTTTGAGTTTATTTTCGTCGCCGAAGACGCGGCTCGGTATCTAGCCGACAAACGGATCCGCGGCGTCGGCATCGACGCCCTTGGCATTGAGCGAGCGCAAGAAGGCCACCCGACCCATAAAACGCTCTTTTCGGCCGGCGTCATCATCATCGAAGGGCTGCGGCTGAAAGACGTCCCCGAAGGCCGCTATTTCATGGTCGCCGCTCCGCTCAAACTCGTCGGCACCGACGCCGCCCCGGCGCGCGTCTTGCTGTTGGACCGCGAGCCGTAAAAACAGCCGGTTCCCCGATGGGACCGGCTGTTTGATCATTTCAAACCGAGAAGCCCCCTCTTCCACGTATGAGCGTAGGCAAGAGAGCGTTCAACGTCCATTCTCATCATTGTTGTTGTCCCTCACACAACTTCTTACTACACCAAAAATAATATGATTTTCAATGATTGATTAAGCATACAAATAAGACGTATAATAAAAGTAAGTATGAAAAGGGTTTAGGAAGGAGCGAAACGCACCAATGGAGAAAATGAATGTTTCGGATCAACCATCGCCGGTCGTCATGAAAGCGACAAGCAAGCTGTCCAGCCGAGGGCAAGTGGTCATTCCTGCTGAAATCCGGAAAACATTGGGCCTCACCGAAGGCGATGATCTGACGTTTATTGTCAACCAAGATGGAGAAATAAAAGTGGAAGTCACGAAGAAATATCGCTTGTCACAATTAATCGGCATTCTCAAAACCAATCAGCCGTTCCGCCCTGTTGAGGAAATCCGAGATGAAGCATATCGGACGATGGGAGCAGAGGAATTGAAAGACGGGGAGGAAAAATAGGTGGCTCGCAAGCTGTGGATTGACACAAATGTCGTGATTCGAATCATGACCGGCCATCCTCAAGAGCTTGCGGAAGAAGTTGGGGACATGTTGCAGAAAGTAGAAGCAGGAGAATTGATTTTGCGCCTTAATCCGCTCGTCGTCGCAGAATGTTGCTGGGTGCTGGCCTCCGTCTATCAAGCATCGCCGTCCGACATTTCCGCCGCCTTATTAAAGTTTACCAACGGGATCGGGATCGAAACAGAGGAAAAAGATGTTGTGCAACAGGCGCTTCGAGATTATGGCGAGAAAAAGGTGGACTTCATCGACGCATATATCGCCGCTCATGCAAAAGCGAATCCCCCAGAAGATGTCGTGACTTGGGACAAACATTTTAAACGATTGAATATTCGCCATGGCCGCCCTAAAGACTGGTAAAATGGCGGGGGCTTCCCCGCCTCTGTTTACAGCTCTTCCCCGTTCGTGCGAATGACGCGCTGGAACCAGTAGAAGCTTTTTTTCTTATAGCGTTTCAAATCGCGCAAGTTTTGATCATCGCGGTTGACGAAAATGACGCCGTAGCGCTTGCGCATCTCCCCTTGCGAGCTTAACAAGTCGGTTGCTCCCCACATTAAATAACCGATCACCTCGACCCCTTCTTCGATCGCCAGCTTCATTTGTTCGATATGGCGGCGCATATAGTCGATCCGCTCGTCATCGTCGACCGTGCCGTTCTCGTTTAGCTCCTCCTCAAGCCCGATGCCGTTTTCGGTAATGAAAATGGGCATCTGGTAGCGGGCGTACACGTCTTTTAAGGCCATCCGCAACCCGATCGGATCGATCGCCCAGCCCCATTTCGTCTTCGGCAAGTGGGGGTTCGGCGCAAGACCTTTGATGATCCGCTCATCCTGTTCCTGATGGCGGACGATTTGGCTTTGATAGTAGCTGAACGACAAAAAGTCGACCGTCTGCGAACGGAGCAACTCCTCATCCCCCGCTTCGAGCGGCAGGCAGATTCCTTTTTTCTCAAGCCGGTTGGTCACATAACGCGGATAGGCGCCGCGGGCGAACACATCAAAGAAGAAATCAATGAACAGCTCTTTCGCCTGCACGTTGGCCAAAGCGTCTTCCGGCCGGCATGTCGCCGGATACGTCGTCAAATACGTCACCATCCCGCCGATCTTCGCCTCGGGAGCGATTTCGCGCAGCGCCTTCACCGCTTTCGCGTGGGCGATAAACACGTTATGACAGACGCGGTAGGCAAACGCTTCCGGGTCTTCATCATCCGGGCAGATCGCCCCCCATAAATGCGGTTGTTCGAGCACTAAATTTTGTTCGTTGAACGTCAGCCAATAGTTCACTTTCCCGCGGTAACGCTCAAATACGATGCGCGCGTACCGCTCAAACAAGTCGACGACCTTTCGCGAGGCAAAGCCGTTGTATTTCTTGGCCAACGCCAGCGGCAAATCAAAATGGTACAGCGTAATGACCGGCTCGATGCCGTTCGCCCTCAATTCATCAAACACAGCGTCATAAAACGCCAACCCCGCTTCATTCGGCTCCCCTTCCCCGTCCGGAAAAATGCGCGTCCAAGCGATGCTCGTCCGGTAGGCGGTAAAGCCGAGCTCCTTGAACAACGCGATGTCTTCTTTGTAGCGATGGTAAAAATCGACCGCCACTTTCCAGTCGGAATGCCCTTTTGGAATCGGGCGTGCATCCACGATCGACAGCCCTTTGCCGCCTTCGTTCCACGCCCCTTCCGTCTGAAACGAGGTCACCGCCCCGCCCCATAAAAAGCCGTCGGGGATGATCGATTTACGCTGTTGTGACATGGAAAGACCCTCCTATCTGTGAACAGACGTGTTTAAGTGATTGAACGCCTTGGAAAATTCACCCTTGGGCATCATCCTCATGATGACATATTTGCTTCTTTATAAAACTAGACGGGCGGAGGTACGAGCCCGTCTAGACGTTGTGAAAACTGTTTCATGCGCTTTGGAGAAGCACCAACGCTCCCAGCAATGGCAATTTTATTGAGACAGTTTTTGCTTAATCAAATAATGGTTCGTAGCCACTTTTCGATACGTGAAGATCATTCCATCATCTCCAGCCGTTGCGAGCAGCGCTTCAGATGACAAATCGGCGATTTTCGTTCCTGTTGCCCGGTTATAAATGGCACGGCTGGTGATGATATATTGACGGCTCGCCGCCCGCAGCGGCTCCGGAAATTCAGCGGCCACCAATGCGCCGGGCTGGGCTGGATTGATGCGCGCCTTTCCGTAAAAAATCTCCCCGCCGTTCATAAAAAAGGCATCATCCCCTCCAGGGAAGGACAATAGTTGCGAAACATGCCAATCGGAAAGCCGCACCGCATACAGATCATGATCCGATGTTCCTTCCTGTCCGACATACAATACATTTTGTTTTTCGTCATACCCAATCAACGGATTGATGAATACCTTTGGGATTCGCCATTGTTTTTTCGTCTTCATATCATAAACGGCAATCGATCCCGTCAACGTGCGGCTATTGTCCGTGAAGAAAATTTTCCCGTCCCCGATCGCCAATGAACGCGGAGCAGCGATCAGCGGCACCGTTCCAAGAAACCGCATTGTTTTGGCGTCGTAAATCGCCATTTTCGTCGCTCCCGATAGCGCAACATACACCTTGCCGCCATCAATTTTTACATCCGTCGGCTGCGGTCCGGGATGAATTTCTTTCACCATTTTCATGTCGCTGGCGCGAATGACAAACAGTTTGCTGTCTTCGGCGGACAACACATACAACCATCCGGTCGACGAATCATAAGCCAAATGGGAAATGGGGACATTGGTGAAAGCATAATGGGACGATCGAACATAATAGCTCTCATCGGCCGGCAATGGATATTTATAAATTCGATTTTCCCCTTCTTTGATCAAATACAAATTGTACTTTGCATCCATCAACGCATAGTTCGTCGGGAATGGAAGCGCGTTTATCTTAGCAGAGGTGTAACGGTCATACACCGCCTTATTTGTCACCACGTAGGCCCCTTGAACATCTAAAACGGGGCCGTTATAACAGTCGTGCACCATGTTGATATTTCCGGCATCAATGCGCCTTCCCGCAAAAAACACATCGCTTCCGTCAACGATGAGCGGATGGATGGGCGCGCTGCCTCTCGGCCCTTGATACGAAACTCGCTTCACCACCTTCAAATCGGACAGGCGCAATACCGCTAAATCAGGAATGGAAACATTGCGGCCGATGAAGGCCAGACCTCGCTTCTCATTGAAAAACAACGTATTTTCCTCTGAAAAAACGGAAAAAAAGTTAGGATCAGCAATCAGCCGGCTTGTTTGGCGTTTCGCCGCCAAATCCCACATGTACATCTCATACGTCGTCTTCCCGCGCCCGTACTGCTTTCCGAAAGTTACGATTTTGTTGCCTAATAAGCCAAACGGCAATCCGTTATACGGGGCTCGTTGAATCAGCCGTTTCGTTTTGACGTCAAAAACGTCTATCGATGTTTCAGACGGCACATACAGCTTCCCGTCCCGCAAAAGAAGAGTGACCGACCGCTGGGCATATTTCCGCCATAAAGCGCTGTATGCCCGCAGAGAAACGGGTTCCTGCTTTTTGATCGACAATGTGCTCGCTTCAATAAATAATAACATCCCCTTTTCCGTGAGCGCATAAATATACCCATTTTGATCATCCATGACCCAATCGAGCACGCGCCCAGGAAGCTGTTGCGTACGCGGTCCGGCCGCTTCCGCTTTAGCGGAAGGAAACACATGGAAAAGACAGATAAACAAGAAGAGACAAAATAAAAAACCTTTCCTAAATGTTGTTCCCATTCCAATCCCCCGTCAAACAATGATTTCTAATTCCTTCCTTATACATTCCTTGCGCATAGCATAGCTCAAACAATCGAGCACCGACATTTGACCATTCCTTATCCATCCTCAATATCCATGATAGCCCACCGTCGATCATCACTTCAAGCTCTTTTTGCCATACGCACCCCGTTCGGCTGCATACACCAACCGCTGCCGATCACGAACAGCGGCCATCGCTTTGCTGTGTAATGCATTTTCATGCTTTCCCTTTTGAACCTCCTTTCCCCCAAACGGTGAAACAAATATAATGAAAACGGAACTCCCAATAGAAACAAGTGGGGTGAGGCAAAGTTGAACATTTTGCTCATTGAAGATGATGTGACGTTGTTTCAAGAAATCAAAGCCCGTTTGGAACAATGGTCGTACGACGTTTGCGGCATCCGCGATTTCGGTCGTGTGATGGAAGAGTTTTCTGCTTGCAAGCCGCACTTGGTGATCATCGACATCCAGCTGCCGAAATTTGACGGGTTCCACTGGTGCCGCCAGATTCGTGCTCATTCGAACGTCCCGATTTTGTTTTTATCATCGCGCGACCACCCGACTGATATGGTCATGTCGATGCAGCTTGGAGCTGATGATTACATCCAAAAGCCGTTTCATTTCGATGTGCTGATCGCCAAAATCCAAGCGCTGCTCCGCCGCGTGTACAACTACAATGCCGGACCCGTTCAGCTGCAAACATGGTGCGGGGCAACGGTCGACTATGAAAAAAGCACAGTCTCAAATGAACACGGAACAGTGGAGCTGACGAAAAACGAGCTGTTGATTTTGAAACATTTATTGGCCAAGAAAAACCAGATCGTTGCTCGGACGGAGCTGATCAAACGGCTATGGGAAGACGAACGGTTTGTCAGCGACAACACGCTGACCGTCAACGTCAACCGCCTACGAAAAAAACTGGACGAACTCGGCTTGGGCCGCTTCATTGAAACGAAAGTTGGGCAAGGCTATATGGCTACGGAAGAAGGGAGCCACTGATGATCAAAGATTATTTGTGGGAACGAAAAAGCTGGATGGCCCTCTTTCTCTTTCTAGAGCTGTTCATCCTGTTTGTCGCTTATCTGGATCCGACGATTCCGCTCTCCTCCGTCCTTTACATCGTCTTTTTAACGACTATCATCTTTGTTGTCTTTGTCATCATCCGTTGGAAAAAAGAAACGGCATTTTATCAACGTTTGCAAGAGTGGGAGCGCGGCCACGATCCCGTCTCTGCCCTGCGGGCGGCAAGCCCGCTGGAGAAGATCGTCGAACGCGTCCTCGCCAGCCAAACGGACCAATGGAAACAGGAACTGAAAGAACACCTCACCACGTTGGAACAAGAGAAAGATGAACTGTTGTCATGGATTCATGAAATGAAAACGCCGCTGACGGCCATGCGGCTCATCATCGAACGGGTTGGGGACGAAAACACGAAAGCGCAACTCTTGTACGAATGGCTGCGCATTCATCTGCTTCTTGATCAGCAACTTCATCAACGACGGCTTCCACACATGGAAAACGACTTATATATCGAACAAGTCGAACTTGAGCCACTTCTCATCAATGAGATTAAACCGCTGCAATCGTGGTGTATGCAAAAAGGCATCGGCTTTGACCTTCAATTGGACGTCCGCTCCGTCCTGAGCGATGCCAAATGGCTTTCTTTTATCATCCGGCAAATCATCACAAATGCGGTGAAATACAGCGAGTCATCTGACATTGTCGTGAAAAGCTTTATGAAAAACGGCCATGCCCGCTTGCAAATTCAAGATTTCGGCTTGGGCATTGATCCAAAGGACTTGCCGCGCATTTTCGAGAAAGGATTCACCTCCACCACCGAACACCAAAATGAAGCGGCGACGGGGATGGGGCTGTATTTGGCGAAAAAAGCCGCCAAACCGCTTCTTCTTGACTTTCATGTCGAATCCACGCCCGGGCGCGGAACGACATTTACGATCCTATTTCCGCAAGAAAATGACATCATCCGCACGCACCGCATGTGACGATTTTGTCACACGCGGTTTCGTTTTGTTCGGCCAAACGCAGGAAAAAACCAACCCCATTGCTTATGATAGAAACGAAGGAGGGAAAACGAGATGGTCATATTGGAAGCAACCAACATCCACAAAACGTACGGAACGAAAAAGAACCTGCAAGAAGTGCTCAAAGGCATCGATCTGCGTGTGGAGAAGGGGGAATTTCTCGCGATCATGGGGCCTTCCGGATCAGGGAAAACGACGCTCCTCAACGTTCTTTCCTCAATCGACCGGGTGAGCGAGGGCGCTATTTTCATCGAAGGAAACAACGTCGTCGCCATGAAAGACCGAGAGCTGGCAGAATTTCGCAAACGCCATGTCGGCTTCATCTTTCAAGAGTATCATTTGCTTGACACGCTGACGGTAAAGGAGAACGTCCTTTTGCCTTTATCGATTACGAAAACGCCCAAGCGAGAAGCGGAAAAGAAATTTGCAGAATTGGCGGCTGAACTTGGCATTATTGACATCCAAAACCACTATCCGAGCGAAATTTCTGGTGGGCAAAAACAGCGCGTTGCCGCGGCGCGGGCGTTCATCCATGAACCGAGCATCATTTTTGCCGATGAGCCGACGGGCGCACTCGATTCAAAATCGGCTTCCGATTTATTGCACAAGCTGCAACAACTTAATAAAAAACGGAAGACGACAATCATCATGGTCACCCACGATCCGGTCGCCGCCAGTTTCTCAGGACGTGTCGTTTTTATCAAAGACGGACAATTGTATACGCAACTGTATAAAGGAACGGAAACGCGGCAGCAATTTTTCCAAGCCATTATGCAAACGCAAGGCGTGCTGGGCGGTGTTCGGCCATGAGCATGAAGCAACTCCTGTTCCGCAACTTGAAACAAAACATCCAACATTATTATTTGTACGTGTTTGCCTTGATGTTTGCTTCCGCCTTGTATTTCGCGTTCGTGACATTGCAGTACGATCCATCGCTTGATGCCATCAAAGGGGGAGTGAAAGGCGCGGCGGCCGTCCGCACAGGCGCGGTGCTTCTTATCGTGATTGTCGCCGTCTTTCTTTTGTACGCCAACGCCCTGTTTATCAAGCGTCGGAGCCATGAGATCGCTCTTTTGCAGTTGATCGGCATGACGAAACGAAACATCTTTTTTATGCTGGCGGCCGAAAACGTCATTCTTTATTACGGCACACTGATCATCGGCATATTGGTGGGATTTGCCGCTTCCAAGCTGTTGATGATGATTTTGTTTAAAATCATCGATATTCCACTAGCGGCATCTCTTTCCTTTTCTGGCCGAGCATTGGTGCAAACGTTGATTGTGTTCAGCGTGATTGATGTCCTCATGATGGGGATGAACCGCTTGTTTCTCAAAAAACAGACGATTTTATCCTTGTTCCGCACTACATCCACAACCGAAGCAAAACACGTATCCGTATGGAACATGGTCGTGGGGATGGTGGGGATCATCCTCATCGCCAGCGGCTATGGTATATCGACGAAATTGTTTAGCAGCGACTGGAAGAGCGTGCAAGGATTATTCATGGCCATGGCGTTCATCTTAGGCGCTGTCATCATCGGCACCTATTTGTTTTTCAAAGGAACGATCAGCTTTCTGTTCCACCTATGGCGAAAACAAAAAGGCGGCTATTTGTCGATCAACGCCGTGCTATCGGGATCGTCGCTCATGTTTCGCATGAAATCGAACGCGTTGCTGCTGACGATCATCACGACCGTGTCGGCCATCGCGATCGGGTTGATTTCGTTAAGCTATATTTCCTACTATTCCGCCGAACGATCCGCGCAAAACTATGTCGCCGCCGATTTCGCGTTTACGGACAAAAAAGATGCCGCCCGTTTTACGGCGGCGCTGCGATCTCATGATATTCGCTATCGGGAAACGATGATCGATGTCATCGAAGCACCGACTGATATTTCGATGATTTTGGACATCGCTGATCAAAGCCGGCTCCAGTTTCAGCCGTCCGCCGCGCCGTTATCGGTGATCAGCGACACAAGTACAGGCCGCATCGATGTCAAGCCTAATGAAGCGCTGCTGACGGGATATCAGGACATACTCCGTCAATTCTTGCCGTTTAAAGAAACGGGAACGATTCGCTTAGAAGAAAACGGCCGCATGGTCCCACTTCATTACCTTGGGATGAAAAAAGACTATTACGTCAACTATCATTTCACGTACGGCATGCCGACCGTCATCGTCGACCAAACGATGTTTGATCGTTTGCAAAAAGAAACCGATCCACAAAAGAAAAAGGTGCATATCGGCATTCACCTGACCGATGAAACCAATATTGAACGCGCTGATCAGTTGTTTCAACGCATGGAGTTTTCCTCCATCGCCGATTCGCGCCTGATGATGAGCCGCCACCGAAAGCAAACGTTCGGATTGATCATGTTTGTCGTCACCTTTTTAGGACTCGCCTTTTTGGTCACATCCGGCTGCATTCTTTACTTCAAGCAAATGGGCGCTGGCGAAGAAGAGCGGCCGAATTACACCATTTTGCGCAAACTGGGATTCACCGAAAAAGACTTGCTCGGGGGCATTCGGCGGAAACAGCTGTTCTACTTTGGCATTCCGTTGTTGCTGGGATTGTCCCATAGCTATTTCGCCGTCCGCTCCGGCTGGTTCTTTTTCGGCACCGAACTGTGGATGCCGATGTTGACGGTGATGGCGATTTACACGGTCTGCTATTCGCTGTTTGGCGTGTTGTCCGTTCGTTATTACAAAAAGCTAATTCGCGAGGCGCTTTAAAACGATGCAGCGAGTGAGGGAAGAACCAAAACCGTTCCAACGTTCGCCCACTCGATCAGTGGTCATCCCATTCTGAAGATGCAGTTCCAGTTGACGGAACGAATTTTAGCTTTATCGAACACGAAAAGCCCTTAGAGTAGCGAATGACTCTAAGGGCTTTTTTCTTATTTCAACCATTCCGTATGGAAAATGCCTTCCTTGTCGACGCGTTCGTACGTGTGGGCGCCGAAGTAGTCGCGCTGCGCTTGGATTAAGTTGGCCGGGAGCACCGCGGTGCGGTAGCTGTCGTAATAGGCGAGGGCGCTAGCGAATCCTGGCACTGGAATGCCGCGCATCGCCGCGGTGGCGACGATTTCGCGGAGCGCGTCTTGGTAGCGTTCGACGATGTCTTGGAAATACGGATCCAAGAGCAAGTTCGAAAGCGCTGGATCACGGTCGTACGCCTCTTTAATTTTTTGCAAAAATTGCGCGCGGATGATGCAGCCGCCGCGGAAGATCATGGCGATATCACCGTAGCGCAAGTTCCAGTTGTATTCCTCAGAAGCCGCCTTCATTTGCGCAAATCCTTGGGCGTACGAGCAAATTTTGCTCATGTAAAGCGCGCGGCGCACCGCTTCGATGAAGTGAGCGCGGTCGCCTTCAAACGGCTTCACCGCTGGGCCTGCCAGCACTTTGCTTGCTTTCACGCGCTCGTCTTTCATCGCCGAGAGGAAACGGGCGAACACCGATTCCGTGATGATCGGCAGCGGCACGCCCAAATCGAGGGCGTTTTGGCTCGTCCATTTGCCCGTCCCTTTTTGCCCAGCTTTATCCAAAATGACATCAACAAGCGGCTTGCCTGTTTCTTCATCGATTTTCGTGAAAATGTCGGCCGTAATTTCAATCAAGTAGCTGTTCAATTCGCCTTTGTTCCAGTCGGCGAACACTTCGTGCAGCTCTGCAGCATCCATGCCGAGCACATGTTTGAGCAAGAAGTACGCTTCAGCGATCAGCTGCATGTCGCCGTATTCGATGCCGTTGTGCACCATTTTGACATAATGCCCGGCGCCGTCCGGACCGATGTACGTCGTGCACGGTTCGCCGTCGACTTTGGCGGCGATGGCTTCAAAAATCGGGCGCACGAGCTCATGCGCTTCTTTTTGGCCCCCTGGCATGATCGACGGGCCTTTCAGCGCCCCTTCCTCGCCGCCCGAGACGCCCGTGCCAATAAAGTGGATGCCAAGTTCGGCGAGTTCTTTGTTGCGGCGCTGCGTATCCTTAAAATACGTATTGCCGCCGTCAATTACAATATCGCCTTTTTCCAAATGCGGCTTCAGCTGTTCGATCGTCGCGTCCGTCGGCGCGCCCGCTTTCACCATCAGCAAAATTTTCCGCGGTTTTTCCAAGGCGTTGACGAATTCTTCGATGCTGTATGTACCGACAATGTTTTTTCCTTTCGCTTCTTGCAAAAACTCGTCCGTTTTTTCGCGCGAACGGTTGTACACCGCCACCGAATAGCCTTTGCTTTCGATGTTAAGCGCCAAGTTTTTCCCCATGACCGCCAGTCCGATGACGCCGATTTGCTGTTTCGCCATTGTCCAACGTCCCTTTCCGTTTTGGTTTGTTCATCAAACAACATACCATACGTTTGCGCTTGCCTGCAAGTTTTTCTAAACCGATTTAGGAACGAGGCGGCACGACGGACTTTGCTTGACCTGTCCATGCGAAAAGGGGCGTAACGCCCCTCATGCTTAGTAGCCTCCATAATGCGGGAATCCGTATGGTCCAAACGGGTAATGACCATAAGGCACGCCATACGGGAAGTGATGATAGCCGTCATACCCTCCATGCCAATGATGATGGTGATAACCGTATGGAGGATAGCCGTAGCCGCCAACGTACGGCGGATAAAATCCGCCCATATACGGACCGAACGGTCGAACCATGGAATGCGCCTCCTCTCATGTGTTGAAGTTCATTTCCATGATTAGGATATGCGCGGAAGAAAAAACGGTATAGGCAAACACCTATACCGTCTCTTCCTCTTGGATGACCTGGGCCGCGGCCTGGGCGGCGGCCACTTGCTCGCGAATCGCGTCCGCTTCTTCCAAATGGGCAAACAAGACGCGCGGATCCAGCACCGTGAGCAACCGCTCCGGCAGCGTCGCGATCCCGACGACATACGGCGTGCGCTCCGCGGATACGAGCTGCAGCGGTTTGATGGCTTCCGGTTCAATATCGACAATTTCCTTTGCTTCGTCAACGATAAACGCCACCGACAACCCGTCGACCGCGGCGACGACAAGACGCGTCTGCTCGGTTTCCTCGATCGCTTTCCCATATAGAAGCTTTCGCATATCGAGCACCGGCGCGAGCTCGCCGCGGATGCGCGCAACGCCCGCCATACAATCCGGCATATGCGGCACGGCCGTCGGCGCCGTCATTTTCTCAATCGAGACGACATACGCGATCGAGACGGCGTACTGTTCCCGCTCGACGCGAAACACCACGTATTTGTCCATTCCCCCGCCACCTCTTTCGTGATTCGCACTCTGCTTTTTTTATCGGCTCATTCCGGCCGAATGTTTACCGAAAGGTTCAAGAAAAAAGAGCATCCAGCCTCGGGATGCTCACTCGGCATTGGCGACTTCCTCGACAATGGCGACAACCATCTCTGTCAGCTTCACCAGCTCTTCAATCGGCATCCGCTCATTCGTCGTATGGATTTCTTCGTAGCCGACTGCGAGGTTGACCGTCGGAATGCCGAAGCCGGCGATGATATTGGCATCGCTGCCGCCGCCGCTTTTCTCCAGCTTGCACGGCCGGCCGATTTTCGCCGCCGCCCGTTTGGCGACCTCGACGACATGGTCGCCGTCGCTGAACTTAAAGCCCGGGTACATCACTTCCACTTCGACATCGGCGCGGCCGCCCATTTCCACGGCAACCGTTTCAAACGCCTCTTTCATTTTCGCCACTTGCGCTTCCATTTTTTCCGGAACGAGGGAACGGGCTTCCGCTAAAATATCAACGCGGTCGCAGACGATGTTCGTTTGCGTGCCGCCTTCAAAGCGGCCGATGTTGGCCGTTGTTTCCTCGTCGATGCGGCCGAGCGGCATTTTCGCGATCGCCTTCGCCGCAATCGTAATGGCAGACACTCCTTTTTCCGGCGCCACGCCGGCATGAGCGGTTTTGCCATGCACAACCACTTTCAGCTTCGCCTGCGTCGGGGCGGCGACGACGATGTTGCCGACTTTGCCGTCGCTGTCCAAGGCATAGCCGTATTTCGCTTGGATGAGCGACGGGTCAAGCGCCTTCGCCCCGACAAGCCCCGACTCTTCTCCGACGGTGATGATAAACTGGATCACGCCATGCGGGATGTTTTGCTCTTTCAACACCCGAATCGCTTCCAACATCGCCGCCAAGCCCGCCTTGTCGTCCGCCCCTAAAATCGTCGTCCCGTCGGTGACGACATAGCCGTCTTGGATCGACGGTTTCACCCCTTTGCCCGGCACGACCGTATCCATATGCGACGTGAAATAAATCGGATCCACCCCGTCTTTCGTCGCCGCGAGCGTGCAAATCAAGTTGCCTGCCCCATGCCCCGTTTTCGCGGCGGCATCGTCTTCGATCACCTCAAGGCCGAGCGCTTCAAACTTTTGTTTGAGCACGTTGGCGATTTCTCCTTCATGCTTCGTTTCTGAATCGATTTGCACGAGTTCCAAAAATTCGTCGACAAGACGCTGTTCATTGACCATCGCTTTTTTCCTCCTGCTTATGTACTCCACCTTAAGTATACCGAAATGTTCCGCCAAGAGCCAAACATGCGTCTGGCAAAACACAAGATTGAATTTATATGCAATTATATGTATAATTATTTAAAATTTACTGAATGAAAGGAGCGTTTCTATGCATCTTATTCCTGAATCCGCCCGGTTGGACGACTATCTGGAAGAAACGGATGTTGTTGATTTCTCTCATCCGCTTATTCAACAAACGGCGAAAGAATTGTTTCACAACCTGCAATCGGAAATCGACAAAACAAAAACGGCCTTTGAATTTGTGAGAGATCATATCGCCCACTCATGGGACATCCAAAGCACAACGGTGACTTGCCACGCTTCTGAAGTGCTGTTGCACCGGGAAGGCATTTGCTATGCCAAAGCGAATGTATTGGCGGCCTTATTGCGGTCACAAGGAATTCCAGTTGGATTTTGCTACCAAAAGCTGATGCTGTTTGACACACCGGATCAAGGATATTGCCTGCACGCCTTGAATGCCGTTTATTTTCGCTCGTTGCGCCGCTGGGTCCGCTTAGATGCCCGCGGCAATAAACCGGGGGTGCAGGCGGAATTTTCCCTTGATCAAGAAAAGCTGGCGTTTCCCGTCCAGCCGGCATACGGAGAACAGGACTTTCCCGTCATTTACGTCAAACCGGACGCCGGAACGATCAAAACGCTGCAAACGTATAAGAACGCGCTTGAGATGTACCGATACGGGCTGCCTGACCGCCTCTCAACGAGCGAGCTTTCATCCGCTCCCGCTGCGGCAAACGGCCACGCCGCCCCCATCTAAAATATCGTTTGCCGCGAAAAAGGCGCCCGTTGCTTACCGGACGCCTTCCATCGTTTACAGCGGAATGTTGCCATGTTTTTTCTTCGGCCGCTCCTCGTGCTTGTTTCGAAGCATCTCGAGCGCCTGAATGAGCTTGATTCTCGTATCGCGCGGGTCGATGACGTCATCGATCATGCCGTATTTCGCGGCGACGTACGGATTGGCGAATTTCTCGCGGTATTCGGCAATTTTTTGCGCCCGCGTTTCTTCCGGATTCGGACTTTTTTCAATTTCGCCCGCGAAAATGATGTTCGCCGCCCCTTGCGGCCCCATGACGGCCACTTCGGCGTTCGGCCACGCATAGACGACATCGGCGCCGATCGATTTGCTGTTTAAGGCGACGTACGCGCCGCCGTACGCTTTCCGCAAAATGACCGTAATTTTCGGCACCGTTGCTTCCGAGTAGGCGTACAAAATTTTCGCCCCATGGCGGATGATGCCGCCGTGCTCCTGCTTGACGCCCGGGAAAAAGCCGGTGACGTCCTCAAACGTAATGATCGGGATGTTGAACGAATCGCAAAAACGGATAAAACGCGCCGCCTTGTCGGACGAATCAATGTCAAGCCCGCCGGCCATAAACTTCGGCTGGTTGCACACAAGCCCGACCACTTCGCCTTTAATGCGGGCAAAGCCGATCACGATGTTTTTCGCGAAATCTTTTTGCACCTCAAAAAACGACCCGTCATCGACGACGTGGGCGATGACGTGGCGCACATCGTACGGGCGGACGGCGTCAATCGGCACGACATCGGCCAAATCGGGGCGGTAGTCGTCCCCATCCGGAATCGGGCCAAACGGCGGCTTTTCGTTGTTGTTGGACGGCAAATAGCCCAAGAGCCGCCGCACTTCAGCGAGCGCCTCCTCTTCATTCGCTGCCGCAAAGTGGGCGTTGCCGCTGATCGTGTTGTGCACGCGGGCGCCGCCTAAATCTTCAGCGCTGATTTTCTCCCCGGTCACCGCTTCAATCACTTTCGGACCGGTGATGAACATTTGGCTCGTTTTTTCGACCATGAACACAAAATCGGTGATGGCCGGCGAATAGACGGCCCCGCCGGCGCACGGCCCCATAATGACGGAAATTTGCGGGATGACGCCGGAATAAATGGCGTTGCGGTAAAAAATGTGTCCGTACCCGTCAAGCGACAAGACCCCTTCTTGAATGCGGGCGCCGCCCGAATCGTTCAAACCGATGACCGGCGCCCCGGTTTTCGCCGCTAAATCCATGATGTTCGCAATTTTTTTCGCGTGCATTTCCCCAAGCGCCCCGCCGAAGACGGTGAAATCTTGCGAAAACACAAACACGGTGCGGCCGTTGATCTTCCCGTAGCCGGTCACCACCCCGTCACCCGGCCCCTTCTTTTCCCCGAGGCCAAAATCGGTGCAGCGGTGCTCGATGAACGGATTGAGCTCGACAAACGTTCCTTCATCCAACAGCAAGTCAATCCGCTCGCGCGCCGTCAGCTTCCCTTTCGCGTGCTGCTGTTCGATTTTCTCATCGCCCCCGCCCAGTTCAATCTCGCGTCGGCGGTCATACAGTTCGTTGATTTTATCGTACATGTCGCTCATTGGTGTCCCTCCGTTCGGTTCGTCCGTTCACAAAGTTCGTACAACACGCCGCCGGTCGATTTCGGGTGCATGAACGCGACCCATGCCCCGCCGGCGCCGCGTTTCGGCGCATCTTGAATCATGCGGATGCCATGCTCCTTGAGCTCACGGATGCGCTCGGCGATGTCCTCGACGCCAAGCGCCACGTGATGAATCCCTTCACCGCGCTTTTCGATAAATGTCGCCACCGCGCTCTCCGGCGACAGCGGCTCAAGAAGTTCAATTTTCGCCTCTCCAGCCTGCAAAAACGCCACTTTCACCTGTTCCGACTCGACTTCCTCGATGCCAAGAAACGGCAGGCCGAGCACATCTGTATAAAACGGAAGCGCTTTCTCGATCGAGCGGACGGCAATGCCGATATGGTCGACTTTTTTCACTTCCATCGTCTGCATCCCCTTTGCCGCAAAATGATGAGGCCAACATTTTATCATTCGCCGTTTCGACAAAAAATCCTGCTTTTTTTTGTTTTTCTTTGTCTGCGCAACGGTCAAGCCATGGAGCGATCCGTTTCATCTCTCATCCTGCTTTTTTCCTTGTCCGCCCTGCTGTTTGCCGTTACAATAAACGTAGAACAGCGGACGGAAGGAGGACGGACCGTTGTCGCGGAAAACGCAAAAATTCATCGTGTACGTAATGCTTATTTGCATGCTGCTGACGACGCTCCTCGCCGGCATCAGCATGTGGTTTTAAGCGCGATCCGGCGTAAAAAACGCAAGCTCCGTTTCGGAGCTTGCGTTTTTCATCGGACAGCACCGTACCGTTTGGCAATGGCGTAAAACGATTCGTTGCTGCGGAGAATGAGCACGTTGGCGCCAATCGGCACCCGTTCATACAGCTGCTCGACATCGCGGTTGTGCATGCGCACACAGCCTTGCGAAACGTAGCCGCCAATCGACGCCGGGTTGTTCGTGCCATGAATGCCGTAGATGCGCCCGTCCGTCCCGCGCGCGTTAAAGCCGATCCACCTTGTGCCGAGCGGATTGTTCGGCGCCCCGCCTGGAATGTTCTTTTTCCGATAATACGGGTGTTTCGCCTTCACCGTCACCGTAAACATCCCCTCCGGCGTCAAATCGGTATTGACCCCGGTCGCCACCGGATAAACGGCTTCGATGCGGCCGTCGCGGACGAGCGCGAGCTTATTGATCGCTTTGTTCACAATGACAAGCGGCTTTGCCTCCGCCGCTGTCTGGAAAGGCGCTCCCAACACGGCGGTGAGCACGAAACAAATGGCCAACCATACCCGCATATCCGTCCATCCTTTGCTTGAATGTTTGGCTATAGTGTGCACCAAAACGGATGAACATATGCCCTGCATCATGCCTTCAGCCGCTGCGGTTTTCGTTCGTTTCCGGGATGGAATTCGCTTTTGATGATTAAATATCGCTCCAATTCGCGCACTAAATGAAACAACGCCGCCCGCTCTTCAAACTGCTCGCGCGTCTTTGGCAGCGGCATCGCTTTAAACTGTTCGCGCATCTCGGCAAGGCGCCGCAAAAAGCGGTCCGCCGTATTTCCCGGATGAATGGCGTCGCTTAACTCATCGATAAAATCGGCGATCATCATCCGCTGTTCAACCGTATAGGTGAGCGATGTCACAAGCGGCAACATCCGTTCAATAATCTCAAGCTGTCGCTCACGCATGCGGAAATAGCGGACATATTCATCCTCATTCCGCCATAGCTGGTTGTCGGCGTGGCGGATGGCGAGCTTTTTCGCTTTTTCGAGCGTCTCCGCCGCAAGCGGCAGCTCCTTCCCATCCCAATCAAGCTCATTTGTGCGCAAGTAGCGGACGATTTCTTTTAAAATAATGCGAAACAAATCTTCGACAATGCGCTGGTACTCTTTGAGCTCCTTCTCGGCGCTCGGCATGTACATGTTCATCAGCAGCGCTACCCCAATGCCAACCGCCACCAGCAAGATCTCATTGGCGACCAATCCCCACGTGATGTCCTTGGCCTCATACAAATGCAAAATAATGACCGAGCTTGTCGCAATGCCCTCGTTCACTTTCAGCCTGACGGTCACTGGAATGAACAGCAGCAGCAACAGCCCGATCGTCCACGGATGA
The DNA here is from genome assembly GCF_002809955.1 of Geobacillus sp. Manikaran-105. Taxonomy (NCBI): domain Bacteria; kingdom Bacillati; phylum Bacillota; class Bacilli; order Caryophanales; family Anoxybacillaceae; genus Geobacillus; species Geobacillus sp. Manikaran-105. The sequence continues at coordinate 68,834 of NZ_PIJG01000006.1, read as the reverse complement.
TAGCCGAAGACGGTAAAAAACAACGCCGCAAAACCGATCGCGACAACGCACGCCGCAAAACGAGCCCGGGCGGTCTCAAGCGACCGCTTTTTCGTCACTTGAACGCATAAAATGACGATAATGCCAGCGGAAGCGAAATTATGCAGGCCGATCAGCTGAGCGATGGCGATCGCCAGCGCCGCCCCCACCGCCGTTTTCAACGTCCGATAGCCGATTTTCATCGCGAGTCTCCTTTGCCAATGGTTGCCGACTTCATTGTACCGATGACGGCGCTTTCGGTGCAAGGAAAAACGGACAATCCTGGCCTCCGCTCCGAAGCCGATCTGTCCCAACAGGCGCAAAAGGACAAAAAAGGCGGCTGTCCGCTCATGCAGGGCAAGCCGCCTAGGCTCACGACGGAGATTTCTCATAAATCGTCTTCCCGTCGCGCTCGATTTCCCGCCGGATCGCTTCGTTCAGCGCGTCGAAAAAAAGCACGTCACATGAGTAAATGCCGACAATCTCGTCAAGATCCTCTTTGATTTTCCACTTTTGTTTGCCGGTGTAGTCCACGCACAAGTCAATGTCAGAGTTGTAGCGGGCCGTGCCGCGCGCCCGTGAGCCGAACAAAATGACTTTTTGTATATCTTCTTCGCCCGCGAAATACGCCATCAACCGTTCAAACACGGTCGGGCTCATTCCATAGGTCACGATCGATCACTTCTTTTTTGATGTATTTGAGCAGTGCTTCAATTTCATGGACATATTGTGATACAATTCGGTTTTTAATCTGTTCATAGTCTTCCTCGTTATATACATGGGCTGCAGCGTTTCGCGAGTGCAATATATCGTTCCATACATCAATATTCTGAATCCACCCTTCCTTAAACGCCTGGCGGTAACATGCCCGCGGGTTGTTCAATTCCAGACCGGACGCTTTGAAAATTCGCGACAACAGCTTCCAGAGCTGGTCTTCCAAAATTTCATACTTTTTCACGATCGAATCACGATATACTTCCTTCAGCAGTTCATCTTCTGCCGACACTTGCTTCGACGCGGCAATGACATTCTTCAAATGAAGCAACAATCGAAACGCGCGCTGGTACGATAATACAATCGATTCTCGTTCATCCATGCCATCGTTCTCCTTTGCCCATTGTCCTAAATGGATCTGCATCTATGGCTTCGAAAATGGCGCTTGATTCGTCTTCATATAACGCTTCAGCTCTTCGTAAAAATTTTCACGCGTCCCCACCAAAACCACCACCACAACATGTCCGCTGTCATCTTGGTCGATCAAATAAGCAATCTCATAATTGATGCCTCGATGATAAATGTCATAACCGTAAATTCCTGCTAAATCACCAGTTTTCGCTTCCCCTGCTTCGGCGGGATCGGTAAGAATCTGCCGCAAGGCTTCGATCAAACGCTGCTTCAGAGCTGCATCCTTTTTTGTCAATTTTTTAATGGCTTTTTCTGCTTTCGGAAGCAATTGCAGCCGATTATTGTTCATCATCTTCGCCGAATAACTCCTCTAACGTATCCGCCGTATACGTTTTTGCCTTCGGTCTTTCCTCAGAAATCATCGCGTTGAATGCAGGGGCAATTTGCGATTTACGATATACAAATTCTTTGTATAGTTCTTCACCTGCATATCCTTCCCTGATCAAGTCTTTTAAAATCAGATCGGAAAAGTCAAAGTGGTCCTCATGAATCGGATGAATAATTAACTTATTATCCGCCAGCTCAATCAGCACTTCATTTCCAATCCCTAATTGCTCATAAAAATCTTTTGGGATTGTAATTTGTTTTTTACTTGATACAGCAATGCGCTTCACACGTTTTTTCTTGTCATCTGGGAGTTTGTCCATCGGTACCTTCTCCTTTGTCATCGAATCTGATGGTACCATATTATTCCCCTCCTTCTAAAAAAATAACCAAATTTCTTGGTTTCTTTACTAATGATCATAGCATGGTGGGGAAACAAACACAATGATTTTCCCATACCGTAGGGAGGAGAAGTGTTCAATGTTTGCGGAAGAGGAATAGATTGATGCAAACACTAACATCCTAGTGGAACAAAGCGGAGAATTCCTGAACAAAACGACGCTCAATTGATGGAGGCCAAGGTCCTCAAAGATAGTGATTATTATTTCAAATAGGAACTTTCTTAAATAGATACCGACGTTTATTATCTGGATTAATCAACCAAAACTTCTCTCTTGTCCCAGAAGCTTGCCGTTCCTCATCTTTTTCCAGTGGCTAACATCATATAACTCCATAAAAGATGATCCTTTTTTAGTTTTTGGTTTTTGATAGAAACAAGAGAAAAAGTTGATCACAAGAGAAGCCTGCTAAAATGATGATCATATGCACTGCTGTTTGCCTGTCTCTGATCTCTTTACAATTATATTATCACAAACAATAATGGCCATGCAAAAACCCGAAGTCCCTTTTGGAACTTCGGGTTCTCCTTTCACACTTCCTCACAATATTCATCGAACAGCGCCTGCAGCTTTTGCACGACAGCGACCGGTTCGTGCCCTTCGATGTCGTGTCGGTGCAGCATGGCGCACAATTTCCCGTCTTTTAACAAGGCGAACGACGGCGAGGATGGCGGCTCGCCGACAAAATATTCGCGCGCGCGGGCCGTTGCTTCTTTGTCTTGGCCGGCAAAGACGGTCACCAAATGGTCCGGGCGCTTGTCGTAATGAACCGCGTGGGCCGCTGCGGGACGGGCGATGCCGCCGGCGCACCCGCACATGGAGTTGATGAGGACAAGCGTGGTGCCCGGACGGCGGAATGCCGCATCGACGTCTTCCGGCGTGCGCAGTTCTTCAAATCCGGCTTCGACCGCTTCACGCCGCGCTTGTTCGACGATGTCGTGATAGAGCGGAAATTGAAATTGGAACATCGTGACACCTCCTTCGATTTGCCTTTATCATATCACAGTTCACCGCCTCGCTTCCGTTCATACGCCTCGATCAGCTCGCGGACGGCGGCGGTGACCGGCTTGGCGCCGGAAATGACGCTGTTCTCGAGCATCGGAAGCTTCTCTTTCACGACCGGATCGGCAAAAAAGCGCGTTTCCACATATTCTTTGATCATGGCGTGCATCCAGTCTTTTTGCTGCTGGCGGCGGCGGTCGAAAAAGACGCCGGATTGCTTCGTCGTTTCGACAAACGTTTGAATGACGCGCCACATGTCGGCGATCCCTTCTCCCAAAAGCGCCGAGCATGTGTACGCTTTCGTCTCCCAGCCGGGCGTGGCCGGGCGGAGGTAATGGAGAAACTGGTTGTATTCTTTTTGCGCCATCCGCGCTTTTTCTTTATTATCGCCGTCCGCCTTGTTGATGACGATGGCGTCGACCAGCTCCATGATGCCGCGCTTCATGCCTTGCAGCTCATCGCCGGCGCCGGTTAAGGCGAGCAGCAGGAAAAAGTCAACCATCCCGCGGACGACAAACTCGCTTTGCCCGACGCCGACCGTCTCGACGAGGATGATGTCATAGCCGGCCGCTTCGCACAGCATCATCGTCTCGCGCGTTTTCCGATGCACGCCGCCAAGCGCCCCACCGGATGGAGATGGACGGATGAAGGCGTGCGGATGGCGGGCAAGCGCCTCCATCCGCGTTTTGTCGCCAAGGATGCTGCCGCCGGTCAACGAACTCGTCGGGTCGACGGCCAAGACGGCGACGCGATGGCCCTGCTCGCACAAAAACGTGCCAAACGCTTCAATGAACGTGCTTTTTCCCGCCCCCGGCACGCCGGTGATGCCGATGCGAATCGAGCGGCCGACGTGCGGAAGCAGTTCATTGAGCACTTGCTGGGCGAGATCCATATGCCTGGCCGCATTGCTTTCGACAAGCGTAATCGCCTGCGCCAAAATGGTGCGGTCGCCGGCGAGCACCCCTTGGACGTATTCTTTAACCGATCGTTCTTTTCGCCGCACGAGCCGCTTCGGCGCAGGTGGGCGCTCGGCTTGCACGTACGACGACAAGCCATTGCCGTCCGCCCATTCCGGGCGCCGCGGCTGCCCGTCCGAAGCTGCGCTCTGGCCGCTTTCCTGTTCCCGCCGTTTCTCTTCCCCGCTCATGGGTTCACTTCCTCATAGCCAAGCCGGGCGTAAATTTCCTCCAACACCTTTTCCGCTGACTCCGGAATCACGGTTCCCGGCCCGAAGATGGCGGCGGCGCCGTGCTCATACAAAAACGCGTAGTCTTGCGGCGGAATGACGCCGCCGACAAAAACGAGAATGTCGCCGCGGCCGAGTTTTTCAAGCTCCGCCACAAGCTGCGGCACGAGCGTTTTATGTCCACCGGCGAGCGAGCTGATGCCGACAGCGTGCACGTCGTTTTCGACCGCCTGGCGCGCCGTTTCTTCCGGCGTTTGAAAGAGCGGGCCGATGTCGACGTCAAACCCTAGATCGGCAAACGCTGTGGCGACGACTTTCGCCCCGCGGTCATGCCCATCCTGCCCCATTTTCGCAATCAAGATGCGCGGGCGGCGTCCTTCGAGTTCGGCGAACTGCTCCACCCGCCGCTTCACCCGTTCGAGCTGCGCTTCGTTTTTGTATTCCGAGCTGTAAACGCCGCTGATCGAGCGGATGGCGGCGCGATGGCGGCTCGCCACTTTTTCGATCGCGTACGAAATTTCTCCGAGCGTCGCCCGGACGCGCGCCGCTTGGACGGCCAGCTCGAGCAAATTCCCCTCGCCCGTTTCCGCCGCTTTTGTGATGGCGTCAAGCGCCGCTTCGACCTGCTCGTTGTCGCGCGTCGCCTTGAGCTCGTTCAGCCGCTCGATTTGCCGCTTTCGCACGGCGGTGTTGTCGACTTCCAAAATGTCGATCGGTTCTTCTTTGTCCGGGCGGTATTTGTTCACGCCGATGATCGTTTCCGCTCCTGAATCGATGCGCGCTTGGCGGCGGGCCGCCGCTTCTTCGATGCGCATTTTCGGGATGCCCGTTTCAATGGCTTTCGCCATCCCGCCCAAGCTTTCAATTTCTTCGATATGCACCCACGCCCGTTTCATCAACTCGTTCGTCAACGCCTCGACGTAATACGAACCGGCCCATGGATCGATCGTCCGGCAAATGCCCGTTTCTTCCTGCAAGTACAGCTGCGTATTGCGGGCGATGCGCGCCGAGAAATCGGTCGGCAAAGCAATCGCTTCATCCAAGGCGTTCGTATGGAGCGACTGCGTATGCCCCATCGCCGCCGCGTGCGCCTCGATGAGCGTGCGCACAACGTTGTTGAACGGATCTTGCTCGGTCAAGCTCCAGCCCGACGTTTGCGAATGCGTCCTGAGAGCGAGCGATTTCGGGTTTTTCGGGTTGAACGTTTTCATCATTTTCGCCCACATGAGGCGCGCCGCCCGCAGTTTCGCCACTTCCATAAAGTAGTTCATGCCGATCGCCCAGAAAAACGACAGCCTCGGCGCGAACGAGTCGATGTCAATGCCCGCTTTCAAGCCGGTGCGCACGTACTCAAGCCCGTCGGCGAGCGTGTACGCCAGCTCCAAATCGGCCGGCGCCCCGGCTTCCTGCATATGGTAGCCGGAGATGCTGATGCTGTTGAACTTCGGCATGTATTTGGCCGTATAGGCGAAAATGTCGGCGATGATGCGCATCGACATCTCCGGTGGATAAATGTACGTGTTGCGCACCATATATTCTTTCAAAATATCGTTTTGAATCGTGCCGGACAGTTTGTCTTGCGTCACTCCCTGCTCTTCGGCGGTGACGATGTAAAACGCCATGATCGGGAGCACCGCCCCGTTCATCGTCATCGACACCGACATTTGGTCGAGCGGGATGCCGTCAAACAAAATTTTCATATCGAGCACCGAATCGATGGCCACCCCTGCTTTGCCGACGTCGCCGACGACGCGCGGATGGTCGGAGTCATAGCCGCGGTGCGTCGCCAAGTCAAAAGCGACCGACAACCCTTTTTGCCCCATCGCCAAGTTGCGCCGGTAAAAGGCGTTGCTCTCCTCGGCGGTCGAAAAGCCGGCGTATTGGCGGATCGTCCACGGCCGCACGACGTACATCGTCGGGTACGGCCCGCGCAAGTACGGCGGCAAGCCGGGCATATAATCAAGAAAATCGAGCCCATCGATGTCTTCCTTTGTATACAGCGGCTTCACCGCAATGTGTTCGTTCGTCTGAACCAACAGCTCATCGATCGACGCTTGCACGCGCCGCTCCACCGCGTCTCTCCACTGTTTCTCATCCACATCGGCCGCCGCCGTGGAAAGCGTCATGTTGGTAAAATCAACGTACTTCGCCATCAAGCGCCACCCCTCTTTCCGTTAGAAACGCCACGATCACATCGTACGCGTTCGAACCGAGATGAATCGATCCGTCCACGCCCGCGTCCGCGTACGTTCTCTCAAGCTCTTCCGGCGGCTTTCCGGCGACATACAGCTTCGCGTTCGGCTTGGCTTGCTTGAACGCCTCAGCCAACGCTGGAACGAACGCCGGGTAATCGTCATCGGCGCCGCACACGATATAATGCGTCCCGTTCGTGCTTTGCACCCATTCGACCGCTTCCGCGACCGAGGCAAAACCGTCGCTCCGCTCAGCCGCCACCCCGCCGGCCGCAAACAGCCCGGCGATGAAATCGGCGCGCGCTTGATGGCGGACAAGCGGCCCGATATTGATCAAGTGAACGGAAAGCCGGCTTCCCGTACGCTCCGCATGCTTCTCGGCCGCCTTGCGCAGCCGCTCAAACGGCTCGGCCAAGCGCCATGCGCGAATCGGCGCAATGCGGATGGACGTGTTTCCGTCAGCGAGAGCCGCCGCGATTTCCCGAGCGGTTGCTCGACGGCGAACCGCACGAATCGCCGCTTCCATCCACTTCCCGCCCGCGAGCGAGGCGCGAATATCGGCCACCCGCTTTTCATCCAGCGGCGGCGCCACGTTCGCTGCGTCTTGCTTCGGTTTTTCGACCGGCGTTTCCTCCAAATTGGCGTACACGTTCGTGCCAACGATTTTTTCCTTCCGCATCTTGACACGATCAAGCCGCCGCTTGGCGACCGCTTCCACTTCCGTCTGCACGAAGCCGGCTTCGAGCGCCTTCGCCATGCCGCCTTGTTCTTCGACGCGTTGGAACAGCTTCCACGCTTCTTCAGCGAGCTTGGCGGTCAACGTTTCCACATAATACGAGCCGCCCGCCGGGTCGATGACGTTCGCCACATGCGCCTCTTCGAGCAAAATGAGCTGCGTGTTGCGGGCGATGCGCCGCGAAAACTCATCAGCGAGTCCGATCGCTTCGTCAAACGGCGACACGTGCACGCCATCGGCGCCGCCGACAACGGCCGCAAACGCTTCCGCCGCCGCCCGCAGCATGTTCACATACGGGTCGTACACCGTTTTCGTAAACGGCGACGTGCGCACATATAGCTCGATCCGCTTTGCGGATTCACCGCCGCCAAACGCCTCCATCACTTGAGCAAACAAGCGCCGCGCCGCCCGCAGTTTTGCGATTTCCATAAAAAAATCCGCTCCAACCGCAAACGACGCTTGCATCCGCACCGCGATGTCGTCGACCGCCAAGCCTCGATCGAGCCCGGCGCGGATGTACTCGACCGCTGTCGCCAACGAAAACGCGAGCTCCTGCACGGCGTTCGCCCCGCCGTTATGGTACGGTTCGCCGCGCACCAAAATCGTGCGAACGGCAGGCATCTGTTCCTTCGCCCACTTCGTTGCTTCCGCCATTTCATCATACAGCCGCTCAAGCGAACACGGGAGCGTCCCCTGCTCCGCCCACGCTCCGAGCGGATCCATGCCGATCGCGCCCCGTACGCTCGATAGCGGCACCCCCTGTTCCTTGAAATAAGCGACAAGCAGCGCCAAAAACGAAAGCGACCGCGCCCCGGCGTCCACACGGAGCGAATAGCGGTCCAGCAGCACGCCATCCAACATCGCCGCCACATCATCAACCGACTCGACGGCAAACGGCAGCCGGCCGAGAGCGAAATGGATTTCCGTCTGTCCCCGCTCCAAGTCGTGCTTGACCGCTTCGTTCCATTCCGACGGGCTCGCCGCCGAAATCTCCTGGCTCACCTTCCACGGCCCGCCCCGATACCCTTCCGGCCGCGCTCCGCGCACGTACTGGCCAAAGCCCGGGTACTGCTCAAGCGGGCCGAGCGCCTCCACATCGCGGCGCGTATAGAGCGGTTTGACCGCAATGTTTTCGTACGTCATCGATACAAGCCGCTCGAGCGGCTTGCCTTTCAGCGACTTTTCCGCTTCCCGCTCCCACTCCTCCACCGTCGGAGCCGGAAACGCCGCTTCCTTCATCTTCGCGACATCGCTCATTTCCCCATCCCCTTTCGCGTCTTTCTCTCAAAAAGAAACCGCTTTCGTTTTTCCGCGCCTTTTTCCACCTGAAGACGGGCAACACCCAATGGCGCCTCACGCCAAACAAATGAAGCCGTGCTTGGGTGGGAAAAAACGGGTTCTATGTTTATTGTAGTACATAGGCTGGTTTTGGGCAATGAACAAAAAACAGCGAAATGACTGGCCAAGGGCGCTGCATTGGATACGGGTTGGACCAAAAAGGCCAAGGAATTCCACAGCCTTTCCACATGATCGACATCGAAACGGGAACACACCAAGGGGTTGGATTCATCGAAGTATGAATGCCGCCTTTCGCCATGAAAAGGAAGAGGGCGTTGACGGCACATTCTAATGAGCCTCCCTCGTCCCCTTCCAAATCGCACTTAGCGTAAGTCTCAACTGCCATTTATTCATTGGAAAATGTTTCGCAAATCGATCACGAAATCCTTCAATACATGAACCAAAACGGCGTCATCCCGGTTGTACACTCCATGAAGTTCCAATCTTCCTGTTTTTCCGCGCAAATACACTTCCACCACTTGATTCGCCGGGTCAACGATCCAATATTCCTTCACCCCGGCCCGCTCGTACGCGATCCGTTTGTCCATCCGGTCGATTTTGGCCGTGGCGGGGGACAAGATCTCGACGACCAAATCCGGAGCCCCGACAATGCGGTTTTTTTGAATTTTGTTTTTGTCGCAGATGACGACAAGATCGGGGCATACCCAGTTTCGGACGTTTTCATCCATCCATCCCTTGCGATGATCTTCGAAAAGATACACATCGATCGGGGCGGCCAACACGCGGCAATCCTTCCCACGAAGATGCATCCCGAATTCAATGGAAAGTTGGAGCGAAACTGATTGATGTTCCGGTGTCGGCGACGGCGCCATGCTAATGATGTTCCCATCCAACACCTCGCACCGTTTTCCTTCCGGCCATGTCGCATACTCTTTGTACGTCATAGGGGCCTGTTCCTTTTCTGGTGAACCCATATCCTCCACCTGCCTCCTAATTTTATATTGATTATACATCATCCATTCCTGTGTCTTGAACGATGTTTATTCCTCTTCCCGAACGAGCGGCAGGCGGACGAATACGGTCATCCCGCGTCCAAGGTCGCTGTCGAACCAAATCGCGCCGTCATGAAGAGAGACGATTTGTTTGACGATGGCAAGCCCCAAGCCGGTGCCGCCTTCTTTGCGGGTGCGGGCGCGGTCGACGCGGAAAAAGCGCTGGCCGAGAAGCGGGAGCTGGTCTTTCGGAATTCCTTTTCCCGTGTCTTGGATGACAAGCTCGCCTTCCGCTTCCGACAAGCGGGAAAGCCGCACCGTCACCGCGCCGCCTTCCGGGGTGTAGCGGATGGCGTTGTCGAGCAAGTTGCGCACGACTTGTTCGAGCCGGTCGGCGTCGCCGTTGACGATGATGTCATAGTCCAACTCACACGCCAGCTCGATCCGCTTTTGCGCGGCGATCGGTTCGTACGTGGCGATGACATCTTCGATCACTTGGGCGAACGCCACCGGCGCGCGCTCGAGCGGCACGCTTTGCCCTTCAAGGCGCGCCAGGTCAAGAAGATCGCGCACCAGCCGCTCCATCCGCTCCGTTTCGCGGTGGATGAGGCGAAGGTACGCCTTTTCTTCTTCCTTCGTTTTCGCGAGGCCAGCAAGGAGTGCTTCGCTGTATCCTTTCATATAGCTGAGCGGCGTGCGCAGCTCATGCGAGACGTTCGCTAAGAACTCGCGTTTCCGCTCGTCTTCTTTAGCAATGGCGTCCGCCATTTGGTTGAACGCCTCCGCCAGGCGGCCGATTTCATCATCGCTCCGCACGGGAATGTCCGCTTCGTAGCGTCCTTCCGCCATGCGTTCTGCCGCTTGTTCCATCGCTTGGAGCGGCTCGGTCATCTGCCGCACCATCCGTCGGCCGACAACCAAAAGCGCGGCGGCGAATATGGCGGCCAACGGCCAAAACGCGGCGGCCGCCCGCTTCGTTGCTTCCTGAACGTCGGCTAACGGCAAATACAAGTAAATCGCTCCTTCAAGCCGCTTGCCGTCCAAAAGCGGAACGACGACCGCCATCACGCGGCGGCCGAACCGCTTTTCGTATCCCGTTTTGACAACAGGCTTCCCGGCTAACAGCGTTTCCCGGTCGCGGCCGCTGACTAACGCGTCATAGTGGACCGGAAACGGAAAGCAGGCGCTCAGTTCGCGCGGGTTGTCAATCAACAAGATCGTGGCCGTTGATTTTTCGTCATACCATTCGATTTGACGGCGATATGCCTCCGTCACCGCCCCGCCGCGATAGTCGCGGGCGAGGCTCGTCCCTTCCGCGATCAACGTTCGCTCAACTTCTTTCATGTACACCGTCCGGTAAAAATAATTCAGAAGGCCAAAGGAAAACGCCAGCGTCGCCACGACCGCGGCCCCGATCGCCAGCCATAGTTTTTGTCCTAACCGAAGCCGTTTCATGTTCATCCCTCAAACTTGTAGCCGATGCCCCAGACGGTTTGGATGTGGCGGGCAGCGTCTTTCAGCTTCATACGCAGCGTTTTCACATGCGTATCGACCGTGCGGGCGTTTCCTGTATAATCATATCCCCACACTTTGACGAGCAAATCATCGCGGCTGAACACCTGTCCGCGGTGTTTCGCCAAAAACAGCAACAGCTCAAACTCTTTCAGCGTCAGCTTCACCGCCTCGCCGCCGACGGTCACGGTTCGGCCTTTTTCATCAATGGCCAGGTTGCCAAAACGGAGATGCCCCTCATGTTCAAAACCACGACCGGTCCGACGCAGCACCGCCTCGAGGCGGGCGATGAGCTCTCCTGGGCTGAACGGTTTGACGATGTAATCGTCGCCGCCAAGCTTCAATCCTTTCACTTTATCCCATTCTTCGCCAAGAGCGGTCAAAAACAAAATCGGCACGTCCGACTGCTCGCGGATGCGGGCGCAGACGGCGAATCCGTCCTGTTTTGGCATCATGACGTCCAACAGCACGGCATCAACCGGATGTTGCGAAAGCAGCACCAGCGCTTCTTCCCCGTCCCCTGCTTCGAGGCAGCGAAAGCCGGCGTTTTCCAAATACATGCCAACGAGCAGGCGCATGTCTTCCTCATCATCCACCATTAAAACAACGCGCTCCTTCATGTCCGTCCCTCCCGAATGAATAGCTGCAGCGGGCCGTCTCCCGTCTTCCAGCGGGCGAGCGGGCGCAGCGTCGCCTCATCGACCACGATCATTTCATCGCTGTCATAGCTCGCGATATACAAACGGCCCAACGCCGCTTCCATCGCAAATGGATTGGCGCCGACAGAGATGGAGCCGAGCCGCTTCCCGCTTGGCGAAAATTGATAGACCGTGTTCGAACCGTGGCTTAGCACAAACACGCCGCGGCCTGTTTCGACGAAATCGACCGGCATGACCGGCGCAGCAACCGTCCGCAACAAGCGGCCGTCTCGAAGTGAATAGACATGGATATTGGTCTCCACCTTGCTTCCGCTTCCATGTCCGCCGACCCACAATTCCCCTTGCTGCTCGCGCATCAATCCACCTAACGCCATCTTCGGCACCGAAAATGAGCGAATGACGCGGAGGCGGCTTGCATCAATGACAAAGGCGCGGCCGTCTTGAAAGTCGATGGCATACAGCTCCGTTCCTTGGCGATTGACAAGCAGCGTCATCGGGGAGCGTCCGACCAAAAGGCGGGCGATCTCTTTCCCGCCCCGGCTCACAACGCGCACCGCGTGATGTTCGCTGTCGCCGAAAAACCACGTACGGCCATCCGGGGACGGGGCCGCGCTGACGATGCCGCTTCCCGTTTTCCACTCTGAAAGCGGCTTTCCCGTCGCCAAATCATACCGATATACGCCGTCAAGCTCCCGTCCGTACAAAAGAAGCGTCCGGCCGTCTGGGCTCAACGCCCCTCCTTGAAACGGTTCATTGATGTTCCAACGGGCGATTTTGCTGCCATTTTTCGCGTTCAAAAAGGTGACCGTTCCCGCTTTGACATCGAGGCTGATGACGACAGAAAGCGAATCGGCCACCGGGGGAAACGACGGATGGACGCAGCCGCTTAGCAGAAAGAAGCAACACAACAGCATCCATACGCTCGCTCGTTTCATCTCGTTTTTCTCCTTCGCACGTTCGTTTCTGTCCTCATTATACCTCACATTTGTGAAAGAAGTTTGAAATCGCGCCATGCAAAAACCCCACCGCCAACTCGATGGCGATGGGGGAATCGTTAATAAATCGGCGTGTTGTCTTTGTTCATGTTTTCCAAAATCGCTTTGACGCGGGCGAGGAAGCGGCCGCAAATGAGGCCGTCCAAGACGCGATGGTCAAGCGACAAGCATAAGTTGACCATGTCGCGGATGGCGATCATGCCGTTTTTGACGACGGGTCGTTTGACGATCGTTTCCACTTGCAAAATGGCCGCTTGCGGGTAGTTGATAATGCCCATCGACTGCACCGAGCCGAACGCGCCGGTGTTGTTGACGGTGAACGTGCCGCCCTGCATGTCTTCCGGGCGCAGTTTGCCAGCGCGCGTTTTTGCCGCCAGCTCGGCGATTTCGCGGGCGATGCCTTTGATCGTTTTTTCATCGGCGTGCTTGATGACGGGCACGAACAAGGCGTCATCGGTCGCGACGGCGATCGAGATGTTGATGTCTTTGCGCTGAATGATCTTATCGCCCGCCCACGTCGAGTTCAGCTGTGGAAATTCTTTCAGCGCTTGGGCGACCGCCTTGACGAAGAAGGCGAAATACGTCAAATTGAAGCCTTCACGCCGCTTGAACTCGTCTTTGATCGCATCGCGGTAGGCGACCAGGTCGGTGACGTCGACTTCGACCATCGTCCACGCGTGCGGCGCTTCGTGTTTGCTGCGGAGCATGTTCGCCGCAATCGCCTTGCGCACCGGGGTGACCGGAATTTCGATGTCGCCCGCTCCGGCTTCGACGTTCGGGGCCGCTAGTTTGATCGGCGCTGCCTGCGGCGCGGTTGGCGCGGCCGCGGCAGACGGTTGAGCCGCCGCGGCGGCCGGGGCCGGCTGCTCCGTTCTCGGTTCCGCTTTTGGCGCCGCTTGTTCCGCCGCCGGTGCCGCTCCCGCTTTCGGAATTTGTCCAGACTCAATGAGCTTCAGCAAATCTTTGCGCGTCACCCGCCCGCCAAGGCCGGTGCCTTGGACTTGTTCCAAGTCAATGCCGTGCTCTTGGGCGAGGCGGAGCACGGCCGGCGAATAGCGGCCGTTGTTTGCCCGGCCGGCCTTTTTCGGAGCGGCTGGCTTGGCGTTGTCTTCTGCTTTCGGCGCTTCATCCGCCGGCTTCGCTTCCGAAGCCGGTGCAGCGCCTTCGACTTCGATCGTGCAAATCGGCGCGCCGACTGGGAGCGTCTCCCCTTCTTTGGCGATCAGCTCGCGGATGACGCCGGCAAACGACGACGGAATTTCCGCGCTCACTTTATCGGTGATGACTTCAGCGATCGGGTCGTATTTGTTCACTTTGTCGCCCGGGGAGACGAGCCATTTGCTGATCGTGCCTTCCGTGACGCTCTCCCCAAGCTGAGGCATCGTCAATTGTTCGATGACCACATCGATACCCTCCTATCTTGGCTGCAATGTCTTCGCCGCGGCGCCCCGGCCGCCTGCGGTTCGCCTCAAGGCTTGGCGCGCTCCGCTGCGGACCGGGGTTCTCCGCTCCTCCACTGCTCCTACATTAAAACGCCGCGAGTTCACGCATCGCTTTTTCGACTTTTTCCGGGTTGACCATAAAGAACTTCTCCATCGTCGGCGCATACGGCATGGCCGGAACGTCTGGACCGGCAAGGCGCATAATCGGCGCGTCGAGATCAAACAAACAATGCTCCGCGATAATGGCGGCGACTTCGCTCATGACACTGCCTTCTTTATTGTCTTCCGTAATGAGCAGCACTTTCCCCGTTTTGCTCGCCGCTTCGGTGATCGCTTCTTTGTCAAGCGGGTAGACGGTGCGCAAATCGAGCAGATGGACGGAAATGCCGTCTTGTGCGACGCGTTCGGCCGCCTGCAAGGCAAAATGGACGCACAGCCCGTACGTGATGACCGTGATGTCCTCTCCTTCACGCTTGACATCAGCTTTGCCGATCGGAAGCACGTAGTCGTCCTCCGGCACTTCCCCTTTAATGAGGCGGTAAGCGCGTTTATGCTCGAAAAAGAGCACCGGGTCTTCGTCGCGAATCGCCGCTTTCAGCAGCCCTTTCACATCGTACGGCGTCGACGGCATGACGATTTTCAGCCCCGGCTGGTTGGCGAAAATCGCTTCCACCGATTGAGAATGGTACAGAGCACCGTGAACACCGCCGCCGTATGGGGCGCGGATGACGATCGGGCAGTTCCAGTCGTTGTTCGAGCGGTAGCGAATGCGCGCCGCCTCCGAAATGATTTGGTTGACCGCCGGCATGATGAAGTCGGCAAACTGAATTTCCGCGATCGGGCGCAGACCGTACATCGCCGCGCCGATGCCGACGCCGACGATCGCCGATTCGGCAAGCGGCGTATCAATCACGCGCTCTTCGCCAAACTGCTCGTACAATCCTTGCGTCGCTTTGAACACTCCGCCTTTTCGGCCGACGTCTTCTCCTAACACAAACACGCGCGGGTCGCGCTCCATCTCTTCGCGAATTGCCATCGTAACCGCATCAATATAGGAAATAACAGGCATCGTCGATTCCCCCTTACTCCTCGGCATACACGTAGCGAAGCGCATGCTCCGGCTCGGCGTACGGCGCCTTCTCCGCGTAGTCGGTCGCTTCGTTCACTTCCTTCATGACGCGCGCTTGAATTTCTTCATCCCGTTCATCGGTCAAAACGCCCGTTTCTTTCAAATAGTTGGCAAATGTGATGATCGGGTCTTTGGCGCGCGCCTCGGCGAGCTCTTCTTCCGTCCGGTAGACGCGATGGTCGTCATCCGACGAGTGCGACGTCAGCCGATACGTCACCGCTTCAATCAACGTTGGCCCTTCGCCGCGGCGGGCGCGGTCGGCCGCTTCCTTGACGACGCGGTATACTTCAAGCGGATCGGTGCCGTCGACCGTATAGCCCGGCATGCCGTAACCGACAGCGCGGTCGGACACTTTTTCGCACGCGAGTTGTTTCGAAATCGGCACGGAAATGGCGTACTTGTTGTTTTCGCACATGAAGATGACCGGAAGCTTGTGAACACCGGCGAAGTTTGCCCCTTCATGGAAGTCGCCTTGGTTCGACGACCCTTCGCCAAAGGTGACAAAAGCGACAAAATCTTTCTTTTCCATTTTCGCCGCTAACGCAAAGCCGACCGCATGCGGCACTTGCGTCGTCACGGGCGAGGAGCCGGTGACGATCCGGTTTTTCTTTTGCCCGAAATGGCCAGGCATTTGCCGGCCTCCGGAGTTCGGGTCTTCCGCCTTGGCGAACGCCGCCAGCATCAATTCTCTCGCCGTCATGCCAAATGTCAACACAACCCCCATATCGCGGTAGTACGGCAGTACATAGTCCTTCGTCCGATCGAGGGCGAACGCCGCGCCGACTTGCGCCGCTTCCTGCCCTTGGCACGAGATGACGAACGGAATTTTTCCGGCGCGGTTTAACAGCCACATCCGCTCATCGAGCTTGCGGGCGAGAAGCATTGTTTCATACATTTCCAACACCGTGTCATCGCTTAATCCGAGCGCTTGATGACGGTTTTGCGCCATCACAACAACCTCCCTTAGATTTACATAGTCAACCAATGATCACGCGCCGAGCTCATGCCGCCACGAACTAAAAATGAATCGCTTTGCCATCGACCGCCAGCGCCGCTTCCGCCATGGCCTCTGACAGCGTCGGATGCGGGTGGATCGCATGGGCCACTTCCCACGGAGCCGCATCAAGCACGCGGGCGAGCCCGGCTTCGGAAATCAAATCGGTCACGTGCGGCCCGACCATATGGACGCCAAGCAGATCGTCCGTGTTCCGGTCGGCGATGAGTTTCACAAACCCTTCCGCCTCACCGAACACAAGCGCCTTGCCAATGGCTTTAAACGGAAATTTGCCGACCTTGACATCATAGCCTTTCGCTTTCGCCTCTTGTTCGGTTAAGCCAACCGCCGCCGCTTCCGGACGGGTGTAAATGCAGCGGGGCACCATCGTGTAGTCAATCGGCGCCGGGTTATGCCCGGCTAAATGTTCAATGGCGACAATCCCTTCATGGGCAGCGACATGGGCCAGCTGCAGGCCGCCGATGACATCACCGATTGCGTAAATGTGCGATTCTTTCGTTTGGCCGAACTCGTTTGTTTGAATATATCCCTTCTCCACAACAATTTCGGTGTTTTCAAGACCAATTCCTTCAATGTTCGCCTGACGCCCGACGGAAACGAGCATCTTGTCGGCCGCAAACGTTTTCCGCTCGCCTTGATGCTCCGCTTGGATCGTGACGCCGTTTCCTTTCTCGAGCGTTTCCGCGAGCACCCGCGCTCCCGTGACGATGTTGACGCCGCGGCGGCGGAGCAGTTTTTCCATTTCTTTTGAGACATCTTCATCTTCTGTCGGCAAAATGCGATCGGCATATTCCAGCACCGTCACGTCAACGCCGAAATCATTAAGCATGGACGCCCATTCCATGCCGATCACACCGCCGCCGACGATCAAGATGGACGACGGAAGCACCTCCATTTGCAGCGCCTCATCCGATGTCATCACGAATTCGCCGTCCGGCTCGAGCCCCGGCAGCGTGCGCGGGCGCGAACCGGTGGCGATGACGACGAATTTCGGGACGAGCATTTCGTTTTCGCTGCCGTCGTTCATCTCAACCGACACCGTCCCCGGCAGCGGGGAAAAGATCGACGGGCCGAGCAGGCGGCCGGTGCCGGCGTACACATCGATCTTCCCTTTTTTCATCAAATGCTGCACACCTTTATGGAGCTGGTCGACAATCGTCGCTTTGCGCGCCTGCACTTTCGCGAAATCAAGGCGCACGCCGTCGGCGATGACGCCAAACGCCTCGCCGTTTTTCGTTTGTGCGTACACTTCCGCACTGCGGAGCAGCGCTTTGGACGGAATGCAGCCGGCGTGCAGACACGTGCCGCCGAGCTTCCCTTTTTCGACAACCGCCGTTTTCAAGCCGAGCTGCGAGGCGCGAATAGCGGCCACATAGCCACCCGTGCCGCCGCCGAGAATGACGACATCGTATTCTTTTGCCATCTTGTCTTCCCCTTTCTCATCCGTTGCCGCATCAACGCCGGACTGAAACCGGCGAGGCCGCTTCACCTAAATACGTTTTTTCCTCTTCTTCGCCGCGCAGGACGCGAAGCGCCCCTTCGGCAAGCGCCTGCAGTTCGTTTTCGCCCGGATGGACGATGACATCGGCGATCCATTGCACGCGGCGAGTGATTTGTTCGACAAACGATTTGCCATACGCCAACCCGCCGGTCAAAATGATGGCGTCCACTTTGCCCGCCAATACGGCGCTTGCCGCGCCGATTTCTTTCGCCACTTGGTACGCCATCGCCTCATAGACGAGCTTGGCCTTTTCATCGCCGGCTTCGATCATGTTCTCGACTTTCACCGCATCGTTCGTGCCCAAATACCCGACAAGTCCGCCTTGACCGACGAGCATGCGCATCACTTCCTCGCGATAGTAGTCGCCCGAGAAGCATAGCGCCACCAAATCGCCGGCCGGCACCGTCCCGGCGCGCTCCGGGCTGAACGGGCCTTCGCCGTCAAGCCCGTTGTTCACGTCCACCACCCGCCCTTGCTTATGGGCGCCGACCGTGATGCCGCCGCCCATATGAGCGACGATCAAGTTCAGTTCGTCATACCGCTTGCCAAGCTGCTTGGCGACGCGGCGCGCGACCGCTTTTTGGTTTAGGGCGTGGAAAATGCTGCGCCGCTCAATGAGCGGAAAGCCGCTGATCCGGGCGATTGGCTCAAGCTCATCAACGACGACCGGGTCGACGATAAACGCCGGGATGTTTAAGGCCGAGGCGATCTCATGCGCCAAAATGCCGCCGAGATTGGAGGCGTGCTGTCCCGAATAACCGCGGCGCAAATCTTCAAGCATCGCCTCATTGACGCGGTACGTCCCGCCTTCGATCGGGCGGAGGAGCCCACCGCGGCCGCAGACGGCGTTCAACTTCGATAAATTGATCCCTTCTTCATCGAGAGCTTGCAAAATCGTTTGTTTGCGGAACTCATACTGATCCGCAATCGTTTTATATTGCCGAAGCACGTCCGCCTCATGGCGGATCGTTTTTTCGAGCAATGGCCGTTCGTTTTCAAAGACGCCGATTTTCGTTGACGTCGAACCTGGATTGATCGTTAAAATGCGGAACTTCTGCTCTTGCATCGTTGTCGTCCCTCCGTCATCCGCCGGCGGGGCGGAAGGCCGCCCCGCGCCGCTGTTAGCGGGCGCGACGGCGGCTTAAAATATGGTGACCATTTTGCAAAAATTGACTGCGCGCTTTGCGCATCGTTTCAATCCGTTCTTCTGCCATCCGGTCGGCGGCCACATACGTTGGAATGTTGTCGCGCTTGGCGATGGCAAACACTTTTTCGATGTTGTCATAAATTTGCTCGATTTTTTTCATCGCCCGTTCACGGTTGTAGCCGTACAGTTCGTCCGCGACATTGATGACGCCGCCGGCGTTGATCACATAATCCGGGGCATAGACGATGCCCATTTCATGGATGATGTCGCCATGGCGCGGCTCTTTCAGCTGGTTGTTCGCCGATCCGGCGATCACTTTCGCTTTCAGTTGCGGAATCGTTTGATCGTTGATGATGCCGCCGAGCGCGCATGGAGCAAAAATGTCGCACTCCACGCCGTAAATGTCGTTCGGGTCGACCGCTTTCGCTCCGAATTCCTCGACCGCGCGCGCCACCGCTTCCTTGTTGATGTCAGTCACGATGAGTTTCGCTCCTTCTTCGTGCAAATGGCGGCACAAATGATACGCGACATTGCCGACTCCTTGGACGGCGACGACTTTTCCTTCGAGCGAATCGCTGCCGAACGCCTCTTTTGCCGCCGCCTTCATGCCGCGGTATACGCCGTAGGCGGTCGCCGGCGATGGGTTGCCGGATGAGCCGAATTCGGGCGAAATGCCGGTGACATAGTCGGTTTCTTGATAGATGATATCCATATCGGCGACGGTCGTGCCGACGTCTTCCGCCGTGATGTAGCGGCCGTTCAGCCCTTGAATGAAGCGGCCGAACGCGCGGAACATCGCTTCGTTTTTATCTTTGCGCGGGTCGCCGATGATGACCGTTTTGCCCCCGCCCAAGTTGAGGCCGGCGGCCGCGTTTTTGTACGTCATGCCGCGGGCGAGGCGCAAGGCGTCTTCAAGCGCTTCTTCTTCCGAATTGTACATCCACATGCGCGTCCCGCCGAGCGCCGGGCCGAGCGTTGTGTCATGAATGGCAATGATCGCTTTCAAACCCGATTCTTTATCTTGGCAAAACAGCACTTGCTCATAATCGTAAGTTTCCATATATTTGAACAATTCCATCTCAGATGGCCTCCTTCTTTTCATTTCGCTGCCGAACAGATGGCGAGCGCCAACGAATACAGTTTGCTTTCCGCCGAGTCGGCGCGCGACGTCAAGACGATCGGCGCCTTCGCCCCGGCGATGACCGCGCCGACTTTGGCTTTTGCAAAGTAGACGAGCGACTTGTACAACATGTTGCCGGATTCAATGTCCGGCACGAGCAAAATATCAGCCTGTCCAGCCACTTCGCTTTCAATTCGTTTATGCTTCGCCGCCGTCATGGACACTGCATTGTCCAAGGCAAGCGGCCCGTCAAGCAGGCAATGTTCGATTTGCCCCCGCTTTTGCATCATCGCGAGCGCCGCTGCATCGACGGTTGCCGGCATGGCCGGATTGACCGTCTCCACCGCCGCCAGCGCCGCGACTTTCGGACGCTCGATGCCGATGGAACGCGCCACGCTGACGGCATTGTTCACAATTTGCACTTTTTGCTCGAGATCGGGGGCGATGTTCATGGCCGCGTCGGTCACGATGACCAGCCGTTCGAACTCCGGCACGTCAAACACCGCGACATGGGACAACACCTTTCCTGTGCGCAGCCCGTATTCTTTGTTCAAGACGGCTTTCAGCAAGGTTGCCGTCGGTACGTGCCCTTTCATTAAGGCATCTGCTTCATTCAAATGAACGGCGCGCACCGCCAGTTCGGCCGCTTGGGCGACCGAATTGGCGTGAACGATGTCGACATCGGCAAAACGCGCCCCCCCTTTTTCTTTGAGCAACCGTCCGATTCGCTCCCGGTCTCCGTACAGCACAAACCGGCCGAGGCGATGCTCGAGCGCCATCGCCACCGCTTCGATCACTTCCTCATCCTCGGCGGCGGCCACGGCCACCGTCCGACCTTGACATTGACTTGCTTCCTCGATTAATGTGTTCAACTTCATCGTCTGCACCAACCTTTTCTGCCAATCCGTCGAGGCACTTCTTTATATGCAAAAACCATGCCAATCACCAATACGTGAAAGCGCTTTATGAAATAAAGGCTGTTGAAGTTCGTTTGTGCAATCTTTTTCACTATACGCAAATTATTGCACGCTGTTTTTGTCAATGTTGTATTTTTCAAGCTTGTAGTATAAATTGCGCACCGAAATGCCGAGCGCGCGGGCCGCTGCTGTTTTATTGCCGCGATGACGCCGGAGCGCCTCTTCGAGCAATTGGGCTTCATACCGGCCAAGCATCTCGTCAAGCGGCCGGAACTCCCCTTCCGTTTCGGGGCGAACCGACGGCGCGGCCGACGGCGCGGAAAGCGGCGGCAAATGCGAAATATCGATCATCACTTCATGAAACTTCATGAAAATCATCGCCCGCCCGAGCACGTTTTCGAGCTCGCGGACATTTCCTGGCCAATCATAGGCAAGAAGCTTCACCATCGCTTCATCCGTGACACCTTCGACGTTGCGCCCGTAATCTTGGTTCAGCTTTTGGATCAAATGCCGGCAAAGCGCTGGAATGTCTTCCTTGCGGGCGCGCAGCGGCGGGATGTAAATCGGCATCCGATTGAGCCGATAGTATAAGTCTTCGCGAAAGGCTCCTTCGGCAATCGCTTTTTCAAGGTTGACGTTCGTGGCGGCGATGACGCGGACGTTGATCGGAATCGGCTTCGTCCCGCCGACGCGAACGATCTCCCGCTCCTGCAAAACGCGGAGCAGCTTCGCCTGCGTGCTGGCCGACAGCTCGCCGATTTCATCGAGGAAAATGCTGCCGTTGTTCGCCTCTTCAAACAGCCCGCGCTTGCCGCCGCGCCGCGCACCAGAAAACGCTCCTTCCTCATAGCCAAACAGTTCGCTTTCTAATAATGTTTCCGGAATCGCGGCGCAATTGACACGGATAAACTTGTTATACTTCCGGTCGCTCGCGTTGTGAATGGCGTGGGCGAACAGCTCCTTGCCTGTGCCCGATTCCCCTCGCAGCAAAATCGTCGCCGGTGTTTTCGCCGCCAGTTTCGCCTGTTCAATGGCCACTTTCATTTCTTCCGATTCGCCGATAATATCCGCAAATGAATATTTCGCTTCAAGCGTGCGGATGATTTGCCGCGCCCGGTTGAGTTCAGCCGTCAGCCGCTGGATTTCCGATACATCATGAATGACACCGACGCTTCCTTTGAGCACTCCGTCAACGATAATCGGAGCGACATTGACGATGACATCGCGGTTTTTGGGGCCGACTTTCATGCGCGCGCCGCGCACCGGACGGCGCGTTTTGAGCACTTGCATATGCATGCTTTCCCCTTCCGCGATGTCGGCGGTCGCCGGTTTGCCGATGACATCCTCTTCCGTCAAACCGGTCAGCCTTGTATACGCCGGATTGATTAAAATGCCGTTGCCGTTTTCATCAACGACAGAGATCGCTTCTTCTGATGAATGGATGATCGCCTCAAGCATCATGCGGATTTCCTTTAGGTCGGTGATTTCTTCCGCCAATGCGACGAGTTCGGTAATATCTTTGAACACCGCCAACGCCCCGAACAATTTGCCGCTGTCGTCAATAATCGGGATGCGGGTGGCGATAATTTTTTTCCCGTTGGCCAGCTCCACCTCTTGATGAAATTCCGTCTGCCTCGTTTTCAGCACGCGCGGCAAGCCGCTTGACGGCAAGACGGATAAAATATGGCGGCCGATCACCTCGTCCTTGTCCACTCCGAGAAGCTGGGCGGCGCTTTCATTCATATCGGTAATGTAAGCATATTCATCAACGACAATCATGCCATCGTGGGACGAGTGAAAGATGAGAGCGCGCCGGGCCGCCTCGCTTTTCAACTTGGCGATGAGCGCTTCCTTTTCCTCGACGAGCTCCGCCATCATTCGCGCGACGGCGCTTGGAACGATATTCGCCCCCTTGGGCGCCTGCTGGCGGATTGACTCAAGAACGTCTGCCCTCCCGGTCGTTTCAATAATCAAATCAAGCGGCTCATCCATCCATGGGCGCCAGTCGCGGCCAACCGCAATGCCCCATTTGCGCGCCAATTGCAGCCCCGGGGCGTTGTCATCAACATCAATGACGGCCACGACGTCAAACCCTGACGCTTCATGGAGCAGTTTCAGCAACGAGGTTCCCCGCGAATCCGCCCCGATGATGATCACGTTTTTCATCCTGTTCCCCCACATTTCGTCCTATGCCAAATTTTGCAGACAGTTTTATCATACCCGCTTTTTCGTTCCTTGACAAATGACGGATAACGGTTATGATAATCGGTGAAGTGATTTCTGCTGGGAAAGGGACGCGATCGCGATGGGGCGAATGATTGCGCTGTTCATTTTAGTCGTTCCGGGGCTGGCGGCGGCGCTCGGCATTAAATGGATGCGCGATGCGTTGTTTGGCATCATGCAGCCGCCGTTTGCCGCCTTATGGCTGCAATTTCTCGCCGGGCTTGTGCTGTTTGCGGCCGGGTTGGCGTTTATCGGCGGGTTTTTGCTGCACCGCGACCGAAAACGGAACAAAGTGCAGGCGCGTTTTCAACGAAAACGAAAAACGCCTTGATTCGGAATTAGAAACCATCCATTTCAAGGCAAGCCAAAAAACGCCTTAACGGTTTTCGTTAAGGCGTTTTCTCCTTCCATTCCTTCGCTTGACGCGGATAGTCGGTGAAAATCGCATCCACTTTATAGGCGAACATCGTCTTCGCCGTTTTCGGCTTGTTCACCGTAAAGGGCCGGACTGCGACGCCGCGGCGCCGCGCATCCGCGGCGAAGTCCGCCGTCACCGTTCGGTGGTACGGATGCACCCCGCCTGCGTTCATCGCCTGCACATACGTCCACGGGTCATAGAGCGGCTCCATATAAAGAAGCGCCGTTTCGATCTCCGGCGCCAACTGGCGGCAAAGACGCATGCTGTTATGGTTGAACGACGAGAAAATCGTCCGGTTCTCGAGCCCATAGCGGCGCACAACGGCGATCACCTTTTGCTCAAGCCTTTCATAAGCCACGAGGCTGTTTTTCAGCTCAATGTTGACTAAAAGCCGTGTCGGCGCCAGCCAGGCGAGCACTTCCTCGAGATGGGGAATCGGGCAATGGCCGTAACGGCCGTCCCATTTCGCTGCTGCGTTGAACTTGCGGAGTTCGCGGTATAGGATGTCTTTGACCCAGCCGCTGCCGTCCGTCGTCCGGTCGACCGTTTCGTCATGAATGACGACCGGTTCGCCGTCTTTCGTCAGCTGCACATCGAGCTCAATGCCATCCGCCCCCGCCTTCAGCGCTTCTTCAAACGCTGCCATCGTATTTTCCGGATGGGTTCCCGCCGCTCCGCGGTGGGCAAAAATATATGTCATACCGTTTCTTCCTTTCCCATATAATTCGCCATTTGGCCGACAAAGCTGGCCGAATGCGGCAGTGATCGGTTATACTAAAAGTAATGTATGAGGCACTGGAGGGGAAGATGATGCAGCCGCTGAAAATTTCCTTGGAGACGGCGCAAAAGCTGGCAAAAGCGCTCGGCGTGCCGATCGAGCAAGTGATGCACATGCCGCCGCATATTTTGATGAAAAAATTGCTCGAACTTGAGAAAAAGGAAACAGAGCATGACGAACCGTAGCGGCCCGCCCTCATCAACGGGTGGCTTGGCGTTTCGAGTAGGCGCCCGGCCGCAAAAAAGGCCGGCGCCAAAAAGCCGGTCAACCGCTTTTTCGGCCCGCCTCTTTTGCCTTCACCGCGTTCCGCCCTTTATGACGCTTTATGCTCAAGCCGCAGTTTGTCGGCCACCATGGCGATGAATTCGGAGTTGGTCGGTTTGGCTTTCGAGACGCTGACCGTATAGCCGAACAGCGATGAGATCGATTCGAGATTGCCGCGGCTCCAGGCGACTTCGATCGCATGGCGGATCGCCCGTTCGACCCGGCTTGCCGTTGTGTTGTATTTTTTGGCGATGTCCGGGTACAGCACTTTCGTGATCGAGCCGAGCAGCTCGATGTCGTGATAGACCATGGCAATGGCCTCGCGCAAATACAAATAGCCTTTAATGTGGGCTGGAACGCCGATTTCATGGATGATGCTCGTAATGCTCGCGTCCAAGTTTTTCGGCTTGTTGTTGCGCACTTGGGGCGCCGGGGCTGCTTTCCTCACAACCGGCGTCGTTTTGCCGTAAACTTGCCGAATATGGTGGACTAAGTTTTCCATGTCAAACGGCTTTAAAATGAAATAGGAAGCCCCGAGTTCAACCGCCTTTTTCGTCACGTCTTCCTGGCCGAACGCCGTCAGCATAATGACATTGGGCTGATGTTCGAAGCCGGCGCGGATTCTCTCCAAAACAGCCAGTCCGTCCAAATGCGGCATAATGATGTCCAACAGCAAAATATCCGGCCGCTTTTCCTCAAGCATCTGCAGGCAGTCCTGGCCGTTGTACGCCGTGCCGATCACTTCCATGTCCGGCTGGCTCGAAATATATTCATCAAGCAATGACACCAATTCGCGATTATCGTCGGCAATGCACACTTTAATGCTCAACTTGATCGTCCTCCCCCACATTTTTTTCCTATGTAACTTTCCGTTAACGTACATTCGACAGCAGCAGCAAAAAATCCTTTTCTTTTTCACAAATTAACGCAAAATAAAAATTATAGCAAAAGATGAGCTCTTTAGACAATATTCGTTTTTTTAACCATGTATTTGTCGAAAAATCTTTACATGTTCCATTTTAACGGATGTTTCACCAAATATCTATGCCCAATCGGCAAAATATTTGCCGTCTTTTTTGAAAAATTTTTGGGCTGCAAAAAAGCGAGCTGACTCGCGGTCAGCTCGCCTTTTTTTGACGGCCATATAGATCGATTCCTGCTTCTTGCAGCATCCATTCAATATGGACGCCGTATCCCGATGTCGGATCGTTGACAAACACATGCGTCACCGCACCGACAAGTTTGCCGTCTTGAATGATCGGGCTGCCGCTCATGCCTTGAACGATGCCGCCCGTTTTCTTGAGCAGGCGCGGATCGGTGACGCGGATGACGAGTCCTTTTGTGGCTGGAAACTTTTGTGGAACGTTGCTGACAATTTCAACATCAAATTGCTCCACCTTGTCGTTTTCGACCACTGTCAATATTTTTGCCGGTCCTTCTTTCACCTGGCTGGCCAAAGCGATCGGAATCGGTTTCGTGAATGGGCTGTCCGGCAATGGCTTTGTCAGTTTACCAAAAATGCCAAACGGACTGTTATTCGTCACCGTGCCGATCACCTCTTCGCCATCGGAGAAGCGGGCTAACTTTTCGCCTGGGTTGCCGCTCGTCCCTTTTTCAATGGAGGTGACGGTCGAGCGCATAATTTGCCCATTTTGCACCAAAATCGGCTTTTTCGTATCCATGTCGGAAATGACATGGCCGAGCGCACCGTACGTTTTCGATTTTGGGTCATAGAACGTCATCGTCCCGATGCCGGCGGCGGAATCACGGATATACAAGCCGATGCGGTACACGTCGTCATGCTTGTCTTTCAGCGGAACGAGCTTCGCTGTGACGGAGTGCTGATCGCGCAGAATGGTGAGATGAAGCGGTTTTCCGGTTTTGCCGGCTTCCTCAATGAAAGGGGAGAGATCGCTCATGTTTTCAATTTTTTGCCCGTTAATGGCGGTGATCACGTCGCCGATTTGGATGCCGGCCGCCTCCCCCGGGGACTTCTTTCCGTTTTCTGTTTCGACTAAGTGGTAGCCGACCACAAGCACCCCAACCGTATTGAGTTTGACGCCGATCGATTGCCCGCCGGGGATGACTTTCAGCGTCGGCAGCACGTTGACATCCACTTGTTTAATCGGCATTCCGGCGACCTGCAAAATCAACGTTTCTTCTCCGCGCTGTTTCGCCTTTACAGACAACGAACCGTTTTTTTGCTCAACATTGAGCGTTTCGGGAGCGTTTCGGTCATGGACGGCCGCTTGCACCGGAAGGGATGACGCCCGAAATTCGACCGTATCGCCTTCAAACAGCACAAGCTGCTTTGGAATTTGCCAATATTCTTTCATCGGTTTGGCAAAACCGATCGCCATCAGCATGCCTAGGAGAAGCACTCCTGCTATGTTTCGGGCCATTTCTTTCTTCAATGTCGTTCACTCTCCTCGCTCCCGCCTACACCATACAAAAACGGTTACAGTTTTAATTTTGCCTGAACAGGGGAAAATATAATCGCAACGCTTATAAAAAAAGCTGCCCGGATTGGATGGACTTTCATCCGGGCAGCCCATTGCCTCGCAGCGGGGGCAACGGCCCGACGGGGGGCGGACAGCAAGGCTATCGCTTCATTTTCGCCGCCAGCTCGAGCAGCTCTTTGGCATGCTGCT
Organism: Geobacillus sp. Manikaran-105; assembly: GCF_002809955.1. Lineage (NCBI taxonomy): Bacteria > Bacillati > Bacillota > Bacilli > Caryophanales > Anoxybacillaceae > Geobacillus > Geobacillus sp. Manikaran-105. The sequence continues at coordinate 41,731 of NZ_PIJG01000006.1, read as the reverse complement.
TCGTCAGTTCGGTCATCTCCACGCCGGAAATCATCCGTCCGATTTCCTTCACCTTCTCCTCCTCGTCGAGCTTTTTCACGGCCGTTTTGGTCCGCGTTCCGTCCGTTTCCTTCACGATCAACAGATGCGTGTCCGCCATGGCGGCGACTTGCGGCAGGTGGGAAATGCAAAGCACTTGCGACTGGCTGGCGATGCGGTAAATTTTTTCGGCGATCGCCTGGGCGACCCGGCCGCTGACGCCGGTGTCGACTTCATCAAAAATAATCGATGTCACGCCTTGGTGTTTCGAAAAAATCGTCTTCAATGCGAGCATAATGCGCGACAGCTCGCCGCCTGAAGCAGTTTTGGCAAGCGGCTTCAGCGGCTCGCCGACGTTCGTCGACAGGTAAAATTCAACAACATCGATGCCGTCTTCCGCAAATTTGACCGGCACGCCGTCGACCAACGGGGCGTCGAGCGGGCCTTCGCGTTTGGCGAAGACGATGTCAAACTGCGTTTTTTCCATGTACAAATCTTTCAATTCTTGCTGAATGCGCTCAATCAGCTGCCGGGCGTACGCCTGGCGGATGCTGGTCACCTTTTTCGCCTCGGCAAGCAATTTGCCGGTCACGTCGGCAAGCTGCCGCTCGAGGTCGTGCACATGCATGTCGCGGTTTTCAATCGTCTCGATTTCTTCGGCGATCGCTTCGGCATACTGCAAAATATCGGCGATCGTCGCTCCGTACTTCCGTTTTAATTGCTGGATTTCCGCGAGGCGGCTTTCAATGGCGTCAAGCCGCATCGGATCGTATTCAAGCTCCTCAAGTTGGTCGCGCAGCCTATACATGACTTCCTCGAGCAAATAGTAGCTGTTGGCCACCATTTCATGCGCCTCTTTAAGTTCCGCGTCCATCGCGGCGACGTCCTCGAGATGTCCCATCGCCTGGCCGACCGAATCCAAGCCGCGTCCTTCGCCGGCGAGCGCTTCGTAGCTATGCTGAATGGCTTGATAAATTTTTTGGAAATTCACAATCCGCACTTTTTCTTCCATCAGCCGCTCGTCTTCGCCAATCTCGAGCCCGGCTTGTTCGATTTCGCGCAGCTGAAACGTCAGCAAATCGAGCCGATGCGCCATTTGCTGCTCATTTTCACTCAGCTTTTTCAACTTTTTTACCAACGCTTCACGCTCTTCATACAGAGCGCGATAACGCGCCAGCGCCGCCGCCGTTTCCGCGCCGCCAAACTCATCGAGAAGCGGCAGATGGCGGGATGGATCCATCAGCTCTTGATGCTCATGCTGACCGTGAATATCGACGAGCGTCGAACCGATGTCGCGCAGCACGGCGGTGGTGACGAGCTTGCCGTTGATGCGGCAGATGCTTTTGCCGCTCGCCAAAATGTCGCGGCGGAGCACCACCATCCCATCGCTGACATCAACGCCAATGTCCGCACATTTTTGGCAGCATGGATGGCGGTCGTCATCAAGCAAAAACAGCCCTTCGATTTCGGCCTTCTCTGCGCCGAAACGGACGAACTCAGACGAACCGCGCCCGCCGATGAGCAAATGAATGGCGTCGATGATGATCGACTTGCCGGCCCCTGTTTCGCCCGTCAACACCGTCAGCCCTTTATCAAACGACAACGAGAGCGATTCGATAATCGCGAAATTTTTAATCGACAGTTCAGCGAGCATTCCATCCTCCCCTTGAACGCTGGAATGGCGCCTGCCTTGTCCAGGCTGCCTTAATGATAAAACACGTGTTCACATTCCAACAAAGGACCGTCCCCGTTTGTTCCTCTCTCTGACGCAGAGGAAAGTCGGGCCGGTCCTCGGTTAAAGCATGGACAGCAGCTGGTTCGACACTTTTTTGGCGTCTTTTGGCGTCCGGCAGATGATTAAACACGTATCGTCGCCGCAAATCGTACCGACGATTTCGTCCCAGTCCAAGTTATCGAGCAGAACGCCGATGGCGTGGGCGTTGCCCGGCAGCGTCCGCAGCACGAGCAAGTTTCCGGTTCCGTCAAGCTTAATGAACACGTCAACGAGCGCCCGCTTCAGTTTTTGCCGCGGGTTGAAGCGCTGATCGGACGGAAGGCTGTACTTATAGCGGCCGTTGGCCATCGGCACTTTGACAAGCTGCATCTCCTTAATGTCGCGCGAGACGGTCGCCTGTGTGACGTTGAAGCCGGCTTCCCTCAGCCGGTCGACCAGCTCGTCTTGCGTCTCGATGTCGTTGTTCATGATAATCTCGCGAATTTTAATATGCCTTTGCCCTTTGTTCAAATCGCGCCACCTCCTCGTTCCCTAAGATGCGCAGTCGCGGCCCCGTCCGGCTGGGGGCGGGACTTCTTTCCGACGGTTGCTTAGGCGCCGTTTTCTTCCCCCTCTTTAAGGCTGAGGCGGGCGTGCGCTTCGCTGACGACGTCTGCAATCGGCTTGGCGAGCCGGTTTTCGCCTTCCCGCTCTTCGCCGGAATAGACGGCATGAAGCAAAAACTCGATATTGCCGTCGCCGCCGGTGATCGGCGAGTACGACAAATGAAGAACATCGAACCGTTCCGCGCAGGCAAACTGAACGATCGACTCCAGCACGTCGCGATGAACGGCCGGATCGCGGACGATTCCTTTTTTGCCAACCTTTTCTTTCCCTGCTTCAAACTGCGGTTTGACAAGCGCAATAACATCGCCGCCTGGAACGATGACCGTCTTGACGACCGGCAAAATGAGCCGAAGTGAAATAAACGACACATCGATGACCGCCACTTCCGGCAGCCCTTTTGTAAACAAATCCGGCGTCGCGTAGCGGAAGTTCGTCCGCTCCATGACGACGACGCGCTCATCTTGACGCAGCTTCCAGGCGAGCTGGTTGTAGCCGACATCGACCGCATAGGACAGTTTCGCCCCATGCTGCAAGGCGCAATCGGTGAAGCCGCCGGTCGAGGCGCCGATATCGAGGACAATTTTTCCTTTAACGCTGATCTGAAATTCGCGCAACGCTTTTTCGAGCTTCAAGCCGCCGCGGCTGACGTACGGGAGCGGGTTGCCTTTCACTTCAAGCGGGATATCCGTTGGCACTTTCTCTCCGGGCTTGTCGAGCCGGATGTCGTTCGAGTAGACGAGGCCGGCCATGATCGCCCGCTTCGCTTTTTCACGCGTTTCCGCCAGCCCGCGTTCAACAAGCAGCACATCGAGCCGTTCTTTTTTCCCTTTCATCGTCTCAAGCCCTTTTCTGTTTTCTTGGCGCCATCGTTTTAATGCGGTCAACGATATGCGCGGCTGTCAGCCCAATTTCGCGCAGCAGCTCGCTGACGCTTCCGTGCTCAATAAACCGGTCAGGGATGCCCATCCGCTCGATCACCGCCTGATGGTAGCCGCGGTCATGGGCAAATTCAAGCACGGCGCTGCCAAAGCCGCCCTGCAGCACAGCTTCCTCGATCGTCAAAATCGGCAGGCGGCTTTCGAGCAGTTCAAGCAGCACCGCTTCGTCCATCGGCTTAATAAAGCGGGCGTTGACGACTTTGACCGAGACGCCTTCTTTCGCCAATTGGTCGGCAGCCTCAAGGGCCATGGAGATCGTTGTCCCAAACGTCAAGATCGCCGCATCGCGGCCATCGCGCAGCACTTCCCACGTGCCGATCGGAATCTCTTTCAGCTCCTCGTCAAGCGGAACGCCCAGGCCGTTTCCGCGCGGGAAACGCATGGCAATCGGCCCGTCATCGTAGCGGATAGCCGTATACACCATGTGCTGGCCTTCATTTTCATCTTTTGGCATCATCAGCACCAAGTTCGGCACATGGCGCAAAAAGGCGATGTCAAACACCCCCTGGTGCGTTTCGCCGTCGGCGCCGACAAGCCCGGCGCGGTCAATGGCGAAAAAGACGTTTAAGTTTTGCCGGCATACGTCATGGACGACTTGGTCGTACGCGCGCTGCAAAAACGTCGAATAAATGGCCAAAAACGGTTTCATCCCTTGCGTCGCCAGCCCGGCCGCCAGCGTCGTCGCATGCTGTTCGGCAATGCCGACATCAAACATCCGATCCGGAAATTCGCTTGCAAACCCTTCCAGCTTCGATCCGACCGGCATCGCCGGCGTAATGGCCACGATGCGCGGATCCGTGCGCGCGAGCCGGCGCACCGTTTCGCTGACAAGCGCGCTCCACGACGGCCCGGCTTCCTTCGTTTTCACAAACGCACCAGTTTCAATTTTGTACGGGCCGGTGCCGTGCCACGTTCCCACTTTGTCGTTTTCCGCCGGACTGTAGCCTTTCCCTTTTTTCGTGATCACATGCACGAGCACCGGACCTTTCATTTTCTTCGCATAACGCAAATTTTCAAACAGATCATCAAAATCATGACCGTCCACCGGTCCTAAATACGTAAACCCGAGCTCTTCGAAAAACACGCCGGAAACGAGCAAGTATTTTAAACTGTCTTTCAAACGTTCGGCCGTGGCCGCCAGCTTGCCGCCGACCGCCGGGATGCGCTTGAGCAACAATTCAAGCTCATCTTTCACCCACTGATATTTGCCGGCTGTTCGCAACCGTCCGAGGATGTTGTGCAGCGCCCCGACGTTCGGGGCGATCGACATTTCGTTGTCATTTAAAATGACAATCATATCCGTTTTTTCATGGCCGATATGGTTGAGCGCCTCGAGCGCCATGCCGCCGGTGAGCGCCCCGTCGCCGATGATCGGCACGATGTATTCATCCGTCCCTTTTAAATCGCGGGCGATCGCCATGCCCATCGCTGCCGACAGCGACGTTGAGCTATGGCCCGTTTCCCACACGTCATGCTCGCTTTCGCTCCGCTTCGGGAAGCCGGACAACCCCTTGTACTGGCGGAGCGTGTCGAACTCAGCGGCGCGCCCCGTCAAAATTTTATGCACATACGCTTGATGCCCGACATCCCAAATGAGTTTGTCTTTCGGGCTGTCAAACTCCCGGTGCAGGGCGATCGTCAGCTCGACGACCCCTAAATTTGGGCCGATGTGTCCTCCTGTTTTGGACAGCTTTTCAATTAAAAACCGCCGAATCTCGGCGCTTAACTGTTTCAGTTCCGGAATGGACATCGTTTTTAACACGCGCGGATGTTCAATTTTCGTCAAATCCAAATGAGATCACTCGCTTTCATTCGGTCATTCTCCGAGCCGATTCCCTAGAATACAGGTAGTATTATTATACATGATTCGCCACGAAAAATCGACTTTTGCCGCCAACGCCGGCCTTGGCGCCACTGTATGGCCGCGGCGCGAAGATGAAAGACCCATCATGGGGAGGAAGCAAAAAAGCAACACAGCCGCCCTTGCTCCGAAGCAAGGGCGGCCGTTCCGCTTTTAATGGTCGCGGGCGGCGACCAGTTCGCAAATATAGGCGAGCGCGGCGCCGTCAACGTCGGCGTGCCGTAAATGGCGCTGCGCCGCCTCGATATGGAACGCCAACTTTTCCTTCGCGCCGGCAAGCGACAGCAGCGCTGGATACGTCGCTTTGTTGTTGCTTTGGTCGCTGCCGACCGGCTTGCCGATTTTTTCTTCTGCCCCTTCAATATCGAGAATATCATCGCGAATTTGAAAGGCAAGGCCTAGATGGGCGGCGAATTCGTCAAGCTCCCGCGTTTGCCGGGCATCAGCGCCGCCGATCAAGGCGCCGGCGTGCACGCTGTATTGCAGCATTTTCCCGGTTTTATGCCGATGGATGTATTCGAGCTCCGAAAGCGTCAGCGTTTTCCCCTCTCCTTCCATATCGGCTGCCTGACCGGCGACCATCCCTTCCGGACCGGCCGCTTTCGCCAGCCGTTCGATGAGCCGAAGCCGGACGGAAGGAGGGATGCGCTCATCGTCGATTTCGGCGATCAATTGAAACGCGTACGTCAACAACCCGTCCCCCGCCAAGATGGCCATCGCCTCGCCGAACACTTTATGGTTCGTCGGCTTGCCGCGCCGCAAATCATCGTTGTCCATGCTCGGCAAATCATCATGGATCAAAGAGTACGTATGGATCATTTCAATCGCGCAGGCGACGGGCAATCCGACCGCCGGGTCTTTGCCGAGCGCCCGAACGGTGGACAGAAGCAGCAACGGACGGATTCGTTTGCCGCCGGCCTCCAACGAGTACGCCATCGCCTTTTTCAGCTTCTCCGGCCCTTCTAAGCGCTCTATATAACAGGAGAGCGCTGTTTCCACCGCCTGTTTTTGCTCGTTGAGAAACTGTTCAACTGAAAGCTGCGCCACCGCTTACTCCTCCTCCGGCGAAAAAGGCACGAGCTGACCGTCTTCGCGCAACATATACTCGAGCTGTTTTTCGACGTGCTGCAGTTTATCATGGCAAAGTTTCGACAGCTTCATGCCTTCTTGAAAAAAGACGATCGCCTCTTCAAGCGGCACATTTCCTTCCTCGAGCCGTTCGACGATTTCCTCAAGCTTTTTCATCGCTTCTTCAAACGTCAGCTCTTTTTCTTCGCTCATATTGTTTTCTCCTCCACTCCCGTCACTTGACAATCGACTTGTCCGTCTTGAATCCGGATGGACAGGCGCTCGCCGACCTGAAGCTGGCCGATTCGTTTGACAAGCTCGCGCCGCTCATTGTACACCAAACTGTAGCCGCGCTCCATGATGCGGAGCGGACTGAGCGCCTCAAGCCGCGCGACATGGGAACGAAAGCGGAGCGCATGGCGCTCTAAGGCGGTGCGCATCGCTTTTTCAAGCGCGCCGGCAGCCGCTTTTTGCCGCTCCTTCATCCGCTCAAGCTCGGCCGCCGGGTGATGGCGCCACAGCCGCAGGCGCAGCTCACGCCATTGTTGGCGCTTCTTGTCGAGCAACCGTTCGCGCTGGCGGGCGAGCCGGTCGAGCAACACGTCAAGCTGCTGCTCTTTTTGTTCGTACAGCCGCCTTGGATAGCGGAAAGCGTACGATGCTTGAAGCCGCCGCAACCGTTCCTGGCTGGCAGCGAGCTGTTCTTTCATGGCGCGGATCATCCGCCATTTCCGCTCGGCGAGCCGCTCAGCCAGCTCCCCGACGTGCGGCGCAGCCAGTTCTGCTGCCGCCGTCGGTGTCGGCGCCCGCAAATCGGCGACAAAATCGGCGATCGTAAAATCGGTCTCATGGCCGACGGCGGAAATGACCGGCACGCGCGAAGCAAAGATGGCGCGGGCGACGATTTCTTCGTTAAACGCCCACAATTCTTCAATCGAACCGCCGCCGCGGCCGACAATGAGCACGTCAACCCCGCCGAACTCATTTGCCCGCTCGATGGCGCGCACGATTGACAGCGCCGCCCCGTCGCCTTGGACGAGCGCCGGAAACAAAATGATTTTCGCAAGCGGATAGCGGCGGCGGATCGTCGTCATAATGTCGCGCACCGCCGCTCCGGTCGGCGATGTAACAACGCCGATGCAGCGCGGAAACGCCGGAAGCGGCTTTTTATGGACGGGAGAAAACAGCCCCTCCGCCTCGAGCCGCTGCTTCAGCTGCTCATACGCCAAATACAGGCGGCCGATGCCTTCCGGCTGCATTTCTTTTACATATAGCTGGTAGTTCCCATTCGGCTCATAGACGGAAATTTCCCCACGCACAAGCACGTTCATCCCATCTTCGGGACGGAACGGCAAATGTTGATTGTAGCCGGCAAACATGACCGCGGCAATGCGCGCCTGGCTGTCTTTTAAGGTAAAATACATATGGCCGCGCGAATGCTGCTTAAAGTTGGAAATTTCACCTTTCACCCATAAATCGCGCAAATGCGGGTCGACGTCAAATTTGCGCTTAATGTATTTCGTCAGCGCCCCGACGGTGACGTATTTCACTTCCATCGAAACCGCCTCACTTCACGGCGAGCTGCCGGGCCGCTTCGATCGTGTTGTGCAACAGCATCGTAATCGTCATCGGACCGACCCCTTTTGGCACCGGCGTGATATAGCCCGCCACTTCTTTGACGGCGTCAAAATCAACATCGCCGCACAGTTTGCCGCTCTCCAAACGGTTGACGCCGACATCAATGACGACAGCTCCCGGTTTGACGTGGTCCGGACCGATGAGACGCGCCTTGCCAACCGCGACGATCAAAATGTCAGCCTGCCGCGTGACGGCCGGCAAATCAGGCGTTTTCGAATGGGCGTAGGTGACGGTCGCATGCTCGCGCAAAAACAGCTGGCCGACCGGTTTGCCGACGATGTTGCTCCGGCCGACGACGACGACATGCTTCCCGGCAATGTCGATGCCGGCAGATTTGACCATCACGAGAACGCCATGCGGAGTGCACGGAAGAAACGCCGGCTGGCCGATCATCATTTTCCCGACGTTGATCGGGTGGAAGCCATCGACATCTTTTTCCGGGGCGATCGTTTCAATGACCGACCATTCGCGGATATGCTCCGGCAACGGCAGCTGCACTAAAATGCCGTGCACCGCCGGATCGCCGTTCAGTTCGCGGATTTTCGCCAACAGCTCCTCTTCGCTGATGGACGCCGGAAATGTGTAAAGAAATGAACGAATGCCCACTTCAGCGCACGCTTTTTGCTTCCCTTTCACATACGAATGCGACGCCGGATCGTCGCCGACAAGAATGACGGCCAGCCCCGGCTCAACGCCGCTTTCCTTCAACTTCGCTGTTTCTTCCGCCAACCCGGCGCGAATCGTTGCGGCCAGTTCTGCTCCGCTGATGATTTGTGCTGTCATCGTATCTCGTTCCCCTCTCCTTGTTCGTCCATCCATATCGGTTTGCCTGACTTGACGCCGAAAGCTTGCGCAGCCGGCGGCCTGTCCTATTTTTGCAGCGCCGCCTTCACTTTCGAAAGCACGCCGTTGACAAAACTCCCGGATTTCCAATCGCCGAATTTTTTCGCCAGCTCGACCGCTTCATCGAGGCTGACGCTCACCGGCACATCGTCGGCATACTTCATCTCATACGTCGCCATGCGCAAGATGGTGCGGTCCACATTGGCCACCCGCTCAAGCGTCCACTTTTCCAAATTGGCGCGCAACAGCTCGTCAATTTCCTCCTGGTGCTCGACGACGCCTAGTACAAGCTGGCGCAAAAATGGATCCGCTTCGCTGCTTCCTGCCACATTGGCCAGCGCCTCCTCCGGCGGAATGTGCCCGACGTCGATTTGAAACAGCGCCTGCAGCGCTTTTTCCCGCGCTTCATGCCGCTTCATTGCCTTCCCCCTCTCTAAATACGAACATTTATATTAAAATCTTATCATATTTTTCGGAAAAAGCCAGCCCCTTCCCGTCGCCCGTCTTGCTGCCGATTTTACACCGCCGGCTCCGCTGATGGCCTCGTTCATTACAATAACAGACTTTGACGAAAAAAACAAAAGGCGGCTGCTCCGAAAGCAGCTGCCTTCTGTTTTTGTCACCGTTGTTCGACGGCGTCGTGCTCCTGTTTTCCGCTTTCAAACTGAATGCCGACGATGTGCACGTTTACTTCGCTCGTTTCCAAGCCGGTCATGTTCCAAAGCGCCTGGCGCACGTTTTCCTGCACCTTTTTCGCCACGTTCGGGATCGACGCGCCGAACTGGACGAAGCAATAAAGGTCAATGACAACCCCGTCATCGCGCAAATCGACTTTGACGCCTTTGCCGTGATGCTTTTTGCCGAACCGCTCGGCAACGCCGGCGGCGAAATTGCCGCGCATTTGCGCGATGCCGTCGACTTCTGACGCCGCGATGCCAGCGATCACCTCAATCACTTCCGGTGCAATTTCCACCTTGCCGAGCGCCGGGTACACTTGCTCTGTTTCAAAGACATGCTCAGACATAAGGCACCTCCTATTCCGCCTTCATAATATCATATAACTCCAAAAACTTCGTATTAAACTCGCCGCTTTGGAATTTCTCATGTTCCATTAATTTTATGTGAAACGGGATCGTCGTATGAATGCCTTCAATGACAAACTCCGAAAGAGCCCGTCTCATGCGGGCGATCGCCTCCTCACGCGTCGGCGCGTGAACGATCAGTTTGGCGATCATCGAATCGTAATACGGCGGAATCGTATAGCCCGGGTAGGCGGCGGAATCGACGCGCACGCCCGGACCGCCCGGCGGCAAGTACATGGCGATTTTCCCCGGCGACGGCATAAAGTTTTTCGCTGGGTTTTCCGCATTGATGCGGCATTCGATCGCCCAACCGTTAAAGGAGACGTCCTCTTGGGTGAGCGACAGCTTTTCACCGGCAGCGACGCGGATCTGTTCTTTTACTAAATCGACACCGGTAATGAGCTCGGTGACCGGGTGCTCCACCTGAATGCGCGTATTCATTTCCATGAAATAAAACTGTTTGTTCCGGTGGTCATAAATAAATTCGACCGTGCCGGCGCCCGTGTAGTTGACCGCCTTGGCCGCCTTGACCGCCGCCTCGCCCATCCTCCGGCGCATGTCGTCGTCAAGGGCCGGCGACGGCGCTTCTTCGACAAGCTTTTGCAGCCGGCGCTGGATCGAGCAGTCGCGCTCTCCTAAATGAATGGTGTTGCCATATGAATCGGCGAGCACTTGAATTTCGACATGGCGGAAATCTTCGATATACTTTTCAATATAAACGCCAGGGTTGCCGAACGCCGTCGCCGCTTCTTGCTGGGTGATGTTGATGCCTTTGACGAGCTCTTCTTCGTTGCGGGCGACGCGAATTCCTTTCCCACCGCCGCCGGCCGTCGCTTTGATGATGACCGGGTAACCGATTTCAGCGGCGATCGCCCGCGCCTCCTCAAGACTTTCAATAACGCCGCGCGAGCCCGGCACAATCGGCACGCCCGCTTCCCTCATCGTCTCGCGGGCGATGTCTTTAATCCCCATTTTGGCGATCGCTTCCGGGCTCGGGCCGATGAACGTGACATTGCATTCGCGGCACAGCTCGGCAAACGCCTCGTTCTCCGCCAAAAAGCCATAGCCCGGGTGAATGGCGTCACAGCCGGTCAACGTGGCAACGCTCATGATGTTGGTGAAATTCAAATAGCTGTCTTTCGAGGCGGTCGGCCCGATGCAGTACGCCTCATCCGCCAGCTGCACATGCAAGGCGTCGCGGTCAGCCTGCGAAAAGACGGCGACCGTCTCAATGCCGAGCTCCCGGCAGGCGCGAATAATGCGGACGGCGATTTCCCCGCGGTTCGCCACCAACACTTTTTTGATCATCGTCCGTTCTCTCCCTTATTCAGGCTTGACCAAAAACAACGGCTGGCCGTATTCGACGAGCTGGCCGTTTTGCACGAGCACCTCGACAATTTCGCCATCGACTTCCGCTTCAATTTCATTAAACAGCTTCATCGCCTCGATGATGCAAACAACCGTATCTTTTTTCACTTTGTCGCCCGGCTTCACATACGGCGGCTTGTCCGGCGCCGGCGCTGCGTAGAACGTGCCGACCATCGGCGATGTAATTTGATGCAAGTTGTCTTCCACAGCCGGCTTTGCTTCTTTGGCCGCCGGCGGTTCCGTTTCCGGCGCCGGCTTCACTTCCGAAGCCGCCACTTGGACAGGCGCAGGCGCCGGGGCCGCCGGCGGTTCGACCGCTGCCACTGCCTGTGCGGGCGCCGCCGGTGCGGCTGCCGGTGCAACGGCGACAGCAACCGCTTTTTTCATATGTACTTTCGTTTCTCCTTGCTCATATACAAATTCATCGATTGAGGATTGATCGACCAACCGAATCAATTCGCGGATTTCTTGAATTTTCATCGCTCTCACACCTTTCTCCAAGTGTCAGCCCGTCTTTCGCAGGCGGTGATCAAACGTATTCATAACGATTATACACACAACTGCAGGGCAAACGAAAGGTTTTTATTGCAAAAAAAACTGCTCTGGCAAAGAGCAGCGCGTTCATCCGGCCGGCTGGAACTCGACGGTGACATATTGGGCATCCGGAATTTCTTTTTTCACCATATGAATGACTTCATTTGCCGACTTGGCGGAGCTTTCTTTCGCTTTGATTGTGACGCGCACTTGGCCGCCGTCAGCGCGCACCAGCACGTCCTCATACCCGCCTTTTGATTTGATGAGCGTCTCTAACGTCGCTTCTTTTTCAGAAAGCGCTTGGAGCTTTTCGATTTTATCGAGCGCCTCATTTTTTTCCTCGGCCGTCGCATTCGCCGAAGCCACGATAGCGTTCAGTTCATCGCGCAGCCGGCTCCGCTCATCCTCAATTTTCATGCGCAGCGCCGTAAACAAATCATCGCCTGCGGTTGACGGCTCCTCTTTCGCTCCGGTCTCTTCCACCGCTACGCTTGGTTGTTTGGCCGGCTTTTCTGTTTTCTCATTCGCGGTGAGCGCCGGGCTGTTGCCCATCTCTTTCGGCGCCGTGACATAATACACCGACAGTACGACTACTAAGCTTAGCATCGTCAACAGCCATACCGTTTGTTTTTTCAACATGGCGATCTCCTCTCCCCTTACTTGAGTCATTTTTTCGGCAAGACCGCGACGCGGTAGCTCGGAACGTTTAACACGCGCGTCACCGCCTCGACGATCCATTTTTTAATTTGCAAGTTGTCGGCCCCTTTGGCGACGACAAGCACACCGCGAATATCCGGCTTTTTCGTGGCGACAACAAGCGGCGTTTCCTCGTCGCCATTGCGGATGATGATCACTTCTTCGTTTGTCGACTGATTTTCAATCGTCCGTTTTCCGCCTTCCTTGTCGCTTTCTTCGGTCGTTTGCTGCTGGGTCGAGCGTTTTTTCTCAAACAGCTTCAGCTCGGTTGAGTCAAGGTTGACGACAACGGTGACATCCTCAACCCCTTCAATTGCTTCGAGGGCGGCTTTCAACTCCTTCTCGTACCGTTCCTCATAGGCGGCGATCACTTTATCCTTTGTCTCCTTGCTCGACAAAAACGCCGGCTCGGACGGGGATTCCGGCTGATTGGCGGAAGGCTTGGCTTCGGCATCGTCTGCGCTACCCGCAAAGTGACTCGCCGCCATGAGCGCCACACCGGCCAGCAGCAGGACAACGACATATGAGAACGGCATGTGTTTTCGCGCCCCTTCCCCGTTCCCGTCTTTGGGCGGGGAAGAAAGAAACCGTTTGAAAAACGAGAGCATCCCCCCTATTCCCTCCCTCTAAATTGCACGGCAATTTTATTTTCATCGACTTCCCATTTGCCGGCGAGAAAGGCGCGCACCTCTTCAGCCAGCGAGGCATCGCTCTCGGGCAAAGCCGGCGGCTTTGTTGTATCGATGACAACCGGCTCCACCGCGCCGGCAGGGCGTTGTTTCAAAAGCGCCACTTCAATCGTCTTGATGTCCTCTGGCATGCGCCAATTTTCGTTGTGATCGGCGTAAACTTTGATATCAGCCTTCAATCCATACTTTTCCATCAACTCCCCGTTTACGTCGTTTTCGAGCTGGACAGCCATTTGTTCTAAAATATATGCGCGTTGTGAAGCTTGTATTTCTTTTTTCTGTTGTTCCATTTGATTTTTTATCGCCTCTTCCCCCTTGAAGCCGTCGGAAAAACGGGCAAGTGCTGAAGCGACAAGCTGATCCGGATCCGCCGAAGCCATCCGGAGCACCGGCGTCAACATAATTAGGAGAAGCAAAAGTCCGACGACCATTTTGACATATTTTTGCATCGTCCCGGACGGCAGCAAAAAATCGATGATGATGGCAAACAACAAAAACAAAATGATGTTCGTCACCCATTCAATCACAAGCTGCATAACGTTCCTCCTAGCGGACCATCATCGTAATATTCCCTGCCATAACCATGACGGTGAGGCTGAAGAAAAACATGAGCGAGACGATCAAAAGCGCCGCGAGCACATAGGCGATGCTTTTGCCGATAATGTTGAGGCAAGACAGCACCGGACTGCCGCCAAGCGGCTGCAACAGCGCGGCTGATAGTTTGTAGATGATGACGATGGCGAAAATTTTCACCGCCGGAAAGATGGCAATCATCAACAACACAGCCACCCCGACCAATCCGACCGCATTTTTGAGCAGCATCGAAGCGGCAACGACCGTATCGGCTGCATCAGTAAACAGCTTGCCGACGACCGGGATGAAGTTGCCGGTGACAAATTTCGCCGCCCGCAGCGCCACCCCGTCCGCCACCGCCGCTGTTGCCCCCCGCACCGACATAACGCCAAGGAAAACCGTCAAAATGAGGCCGAGCAAACCGAGGGCGGCCTTGTTCAACAAATCGGCAAGCTGGGTCGCCTTGTACCGGTCGCTGAGCGTGCTGACGACGCTTAAAAGCGCCGCTAGCAACAGAAGCGGGAGCGTGACATATTCCACGACAACGCCGGTTGTGTTCATCAAAAACAAAATGATCGGATGGAAAAACGCCGCCGATACGACGCCGCCGGAGGAGGCGAGCAAAGCGAGCAAAAGCGGAACGAGGGCGATGATAAAATGGCTCATCGTCCGCACCGCCTCGAGCGCATAGCCGGTTGCGAGGCGGAAGCTGTTTAAGGCGATCAACAACAGCACCATGTAGACGACGGCGTGGGCGATTTTGCTTACCTCCTGCTGGGCGAACGCGTTTTGCAGCGATTGCAGCACGGTGCTGAAGACAGCGAGCAAAATGAGCGTCCCAAGCAGCTTCCCGTTGACTTGCAGTTCATAAAATAAATAACGGGCGAGCGCTTTCAGCCACTCGACGGGCGACCATTGCCGGTCGCCGCTTAAAAAATCGGAGAGCGGCCCTTTTTCGCTTTCCGGCAAAAAGCCCCCATACTCATGGACGATCGTTTCCCAATAACGGCGGATGTCGCTGACATCCAAATGAGCGAGCTGCTCGCTGACGGACGGCCCATCGCTCGCAGCTTGTACGACGAACGGGCAAAAAAAGAGAGAGAGCAGCCCCGCAATGAGGAACGCTGTCCGCTTCAATCCGTTCCCTCCTTATCGCGCCGCCGGAATGAGGCTGATGACCGCTTCAATGATGGCAGTCAAAATCGGGACGGCGAGCGCCAAAATGACGATTTTGCCGCCGAGCTCAATTTTGGCGGCGATCGCCCCTTGGCCGGCGTCTTTGGAAATTTGCGCGGCAAACTCGGCGATGTAGGCAATGCCGATAATTTTCAACATCGTTTCCAAGTACACCATTTGAATGTGGGCGCCTTCCGCCATCTCCCGCAGCGTCAGCAAAATATCGCTGATGTGGTCAACAAGCAGCAAAAAAATGGTGCAGCCGACAAAAACGGTCAATAAAAAGGAGAGGCTCGATTTTTGTTCTTGCAGCAGCACAACGAGGAACGTCGCCACCAACCCGAGGCCGACGATTTGCAAAATGTCCATGGCCTCTCCCCCTACCCGCGGAACAAAAAGACATCTTTAATTTTTTGAAACAAATCGCTTACAATCGAAGCGACCATAAACAAAATATAAATAAAGCCGAGCAGCGTCACCCACTGGGCGTATTCTTTCCTTCCCATCTGGTCGAGCACCGTATGCAAAAACGCGATGACGATGCCGACGCCGGCGATTTTTAAAATGATATCGACATCGATGCCCATTCGTCCTGCCTCCTGTCTACATGAGTAAAATGACGAGCAGCAGCCCGGCTAACACGCCTAAACTTTTCGCCATTTTGCCATAGCGCGCCTGATCGTCCAGCGCCTCCGCTTCCTCCCGCTCAAGATGGGCGAGCGCCAAGGCGATTTGCTGTTGCTGGGTGAGCCGGTCATACTGGCCGAGCGTGGCGCCAAACTGTTTCATCACTTCCCACTCTCCTTGTTTGAGCGCGGTCTTCCCCCATACAGCCCGCAAGCTTTTTTCCCATGCTTCGGCCACGCTCGTTTCACACGCATGCAACGCCGCCGCAAACTGGGCAAACAGCTCGCCAATCGGAGCGGCCGTCTGGCGGGCGATATGCTGAGATGCCTCGGCAAGCGGCGTATGTCCGTACATCACTTCCGCTTCGAACGCCCTGAGCGCCGCTTTCAGCTGGCGAAGCTGGCGCGGCCGTTCGTACAAGGCGCGGGCGGCTGCCATCCCCATCCAAGTGGAGGCGGCAAGAATCAACAAGGCGCCCAGCCACTTCATCGGCCCGCCACCGCCCGCTCGTACAGCACGGCGCCGTTGGCGTCAACAATGCGCCGGATGAAGCCGGGATGCGGGACGTTCGTCAGCTCAATAAACCGTTCAAACACCCGTTGCTCCATGACCGGACGCAACGTCGGCCGCTGCCAAACATCTCGAACGGTGCGCCCGTGCACGGTCGTCCATATCGAAACGCCGGCATTCGCCGCCTCCAGCACCGCTTCGCTGTCTTCCTCGCGCCCAATTTCATCCACAATCATGACATCCGGACTCATCGAGCGAATCATCATCATCATCCCTTCCGCTTTCGGACAAGCGTCCAACACATCAAGGCGTGGGCCGAACGAAAATTGCGGAATGCCTTTCACGCAGCCGGCGATTTCCGACCGCTCGTCAACGATCGCCACCTTTTGCGCCGGAATGCGCCCAGTTCCGCTGCTGATCAGGCGCGCCGCGTCGCGCAACAGCGTCGTTTTGCCGGTCTGCGGGGAACCGATGATCATCGTATGGCGCCAGCGCCCATCATACACATACGGAATCAGCGGATCGGCAATGCCGATTTGCTCTTTGGCAATGCGGATGTTAAAGGAGGCGACATCGCGGATGGCTTTCACCTTGCCCCCTTCTGTAACGACTTTGCCGGCGAGCCCGACGCGATGGCCGCCTTCAATCGTCATAAATCCACGCCTCAGCTCCTCTTCGACGGCATAAATCGAATAATGGCTCAACTTGTTGAGCAAGTACACGCCGTCCTCTTTCGTCACTTCATATGGCAGCAAGCGGGCCTTCCCATCGACGATCACTTCAAGCGGCCGGGAAATACGGATGCGGATTTCTTCGATGCTGCGCCCCCAGGAAGGCATCTGCTGCAGCACAGCGGCGATCGTTTTCGGCAAAATTCCCCATACCGCTTCCATGGCCCTCCCCCTTTTTGGTGGACTAGTCTATATGTATGGGCGGAAGATGCTGTTTATGCCTTACTTGTAAATGCCGAACAAAATGAGCGCCACCCCGAGCGCGATGAACGCGAGCCGAGAAAACGAAAGCTCGTCCGCCAGCGAAAGCAGACCGATCGCCATCGTTACGATCAGCACAGTCGGGCCGACAGCAGCGAGCACGGCGTTAATGGCGAGCGCCTTTCTTACATCATTAAAGACCAACATCAGCAGCGCTGCACTCAGTTCAATAAGCGCCGACAACATCCGCATGCCCGCCATCGCCAAAACGGACGAATCGATCGATCGCAGCCAATGTTTCATGTGTCCCTCCTCATTTAGCGAATAGAGATGGATTAGTACAAACGTATGCGGGAACAAGCCGTTTCAGAAGAAGTTTTTGCCGGTGAAAACGGGGATGGACAACGAAGCAGGACGGGGCACCTTTGGCGCATAAAAACAGCACCGGCCCGGAACATTCCGGATCAGTGCTGCCCTTGTTCAGGTTCTTACGCCCGTGACACGTATGTGCCGTCAGCCGTATTGATGATGAGGGTGTCGCCTTCATTGACGAAAAATGGCACTTGAACGACAAGGCCGGTTTCAAGCTTGGCCGGTTTCGAACCGCCGGAAGCGGTGTCGCCTTTAATGCCCGGCTCGGTTTCAACAACTTTCAGCTCAACGGTATTCGGCAGCTCGATGCCGATCGTTTCGCCCTGGTACATCATGATGAACACTTCCATATTTTCTTTCAAAAACTTGAGCTCATGTTCGATTTGCTTTGCCGGCAGCTCAATTTGCTCGTACGTTTCCATGTCCATAAAGACGTGTTGATCGCCGTTGGCGTACAAATATTGCATTTTGCGCGTGTCAATTTGCGCCCGGTTCACTTTTTCGCCTGCGCGGAACGTCCGCTCTTGAATGGCGCCGGTGCGCAAATTTCGCAGTTTCGAACGGACGAACGCCGCACCCTTGCCCGGCTTGACGTGCTGAAACTCAAGGACGCGCCAAATCTCGCCGTCGACCTCGATGGTAAGTCCTGTGCGAAAATCGTTGACTGAAATCATTGCCCGAAATCCTCCTCACGCTATCCGTTATAAAATGATCAGTTCTTTCGGCGAATGAGTGAGCGCTTCGTTCCCATCGGCGGTAATGACCGCATCATCCTCAATGCGCACCCCGCCGAGCCCCGGGATGTAAATGCCGGGCTCGACCGTCACAACCATGCCCGGCTCCAGCACCGCATCGGAGCGGGCCGAAAGCGTCGGCCCTTCGTGAATTTCAAGGCCGATGCCGTGGCCGGTTGAATGTCCGAAATAATCGCCATACCCTTGTTCGCGAATATAATCGCGCGTCAGTGCGTCAGCCTCTTTGCCGGTCATGCCCGCTTTGATTCCGCGCATGCCGCGCCGCTGCGCTTCAAGGACAATGCCATAAATCGTTTGCAGCTCAGCGCTGACTTGGCCGACGGCGACCGTCCTTGTCAGGTCGGAACAATATCCCTTGTAGTAAGCCCCGAAATCAAGCGTGACGAGTTCGCCGCGCTCGATCGTTTTTTCGGACGCCACCCCGTGCGGCAGCGCCGAACGGTAGCCAGAGGCGACGATCGTATCGAAGGAGGACGAAGACGCCCCTTGCTTGCGCATAAAAAATTCAAGCTCATTCGCCACTTCAATTTCTTTGACGCCCGGACGAATGAACGACAAAATATGAGCAAATGCGGCATCGGCAATTTCCGCTGCTTCCTTTAATATCTTA
This sequence comes from Geobacillus sp. Manikaran-105, assembly GCF_002809955.1. Classification (NCBI taxonomy): domain Bacteria; kingdom Bacillati; phylum Bacillota; class Bacilli; order Caryophanales; family Anoxybacillaceae; genus Geobacillus; species Geobacillus sp. Manikaran-105. The sequence continues at coordinate 23,100 of NZ_PIJG01000006.1, read as the reverse complement.
ATCTCTGCTTCCGACTTAATCAAGCGCAACTTTTCCACGACATGGGATGTCGGCGCAAGCTCGGCATCAATCGCCTCTTCATACGCCTTGTACGCCGCATACGTCACATGCTCCTGCTCAAAGCCGAGCGTTTTGATCCCGAGCCGCTTCACTTGTTTCGCGATTTCATCGACGATCGGTCCGCTGTGCTGGACGATTTCAAATCCTTCAACTTGCTTGGCCGCCTGCTCGACATAGCGAAAATCCGTAATAAAGACCGCCCCTTGGCGGCTGACAAGCGCAACGCCGGCGGTGCCAGTGAATCCGGTAATGTAGCGGCGGTTGCAGCCGTTTGTCACCAACAGCCCGTCAAGATGCTGCTCTTCAAGCAACGCTCGAAGCCTTTCCAGCTTTTCCATGTTTCATTCTCCTCTGCCCATGAATATTGTAATACAAAGGCGATGTGATACGTTGGCGGTTGCCGATGCGCGAGATCGGCTGCGCCTAAAAAATATGGAAACCTTCTTTATTTTACCATGATCGCAGCAGTTTCCGCCATATGCGCCCGCTTTGGCCGACAGCTTAGCTTCCTTCCTTGGCCGCCTGCGGTTCAGCGCTTGGCGACGGCCGGTTCATTTCCTGCGCCTCGAAAGAAACCGAATACCCGACAAACACGCCGTACAAAATGTACAAGCAGAGCGTTGTAATGACCGTATTCGTCTCTAAATCCGCAACCGGCTTCACGTTCGGAAACAGCGGATTGAGCAAATAAAACACCACTACCCAAAGCGCAGCGCCATACAACATTCCCGCCCACATGCCGCGGATGTTCCTTAGCAGTGCATAGTAAAGAAGCGCCGCCGCAATGGAAATGATGCCGATCAACACAATAGCCGCATAATTGCCGGCTTTGCCGTATTTCCAGTCGCCGGCGACCCACGGGATGAGAACCATGTTCGGACTGATTTCGCTGAAGTTGAAAAAGTAAGCCAAATAGCCCATCAAGCTCCAAAACACCCCGCCGACAAATCCGGTGATAATCGTTTTTTGCACGAGCGTCATCGGCCGTTCCGTTTTTTCTTGCTCCAGTTTTCCTTTCTGTTCCGCCATCATGCTACACCTCCTTGTCTGTTAGTATGACCTGCAATTTGCCGCCCCATGAATCAAGCAAAAAAATGACCGCCTCTGTGTAAATAATGGATTTTTTGGAAATCATAACAGTAACATCAACCTAGAGGTTTCCGGACGTTTCTTGTAGAATAAAATAATAAACATAAAAAAATAGGTTGGTGTTTGCCCGATGAAACAAGAGAAACCGTTATACGGCGGCCAGGCGGTTGTCGAAGGGGTCATGTTTGCCGGCAAAACGCATTCTGTCACCGCCATTCGCCGCACCGATGGAACGATCGAGTACTTTTCCGCACCGCGCCGCGCCAATCCGACGCTGGCCGCCTTCAAAAAAATCCCGTTTGTCCGCGGCATCGTCGCCATTATTGAAGCGAGCGCAACCGGGGCCAAACATTTGCAGTTTGCAAGCGAACGGTATGACGTCGCCCCAGGGGAAGAACAGACGGAGGCCGAAAGCAGTTCCAACCTGACGCTGATTCTCGGCGCCGCCGCGATCGGCGTGCTCTCGTTTTTGTTCGCCAAAACGGTGTTCACGCTCATCCCAGCGTTGCTCGCCGCCGCTTTCAAGCCGCTCATCCCGGGAAAAACGGGGCAAATTTTGCTTGAAGGGGCTTTTAAGCTCGCCTTATTGCTCGGCTACATTTACTTTATTTCCTTGACGCCGCTTGTAAAACGCGTCTTTCAATACCACGGGGCGGAACATAAAGTGATCAACGCCTATGAAGCGGGCTGGCCGCTCACTGTCGAACATGTCCAACGCGCCTCGCGCCTTCACTACCGGTGCGGCAGCAGCTTCATTTTATTTACCGTCATCGTCGGCTTGTTTCTGTATTTGTTCGTGCCGACCGATCCGCTTTGGCTGCGGATTGTGAACCGGCTCGCCTTAATTCCGGTCGTGCTCGGCGTTTCGTTTGAGGTGCTGCAGTTTACAAATAAATGGAGGGACATTCCGTTGCTGCGCTGGCTGGGCTATCCCGGTCTATGGCTGCAGCGGCTGACGACAAAAGAGCCGGACGACGACCAAGTGGAAGTGGCCATCGCTTCGTTCCAGCAGCTTCTTCGTTTAGAGGCGGAAGCGGAAGCGAAAAAAGCGGTGCAGTAATCGTAAAGGGGGTGGATTCATTGCGGCGCAGGGCTGTTCACCCGCTCGCCGGACTTATGATTTTGCTTGGGACGCTTGGCATTGTGTATACCCTTTTTGCCCATCCGACGGTGCTGTTTCGCCAGCTGTTGTTTGTTGCGCTGTTTGCAGCCGCGATTTATCTCTTTTACCGTTTCGTCTACCAACGCCGCACTAACAAAGAACGATTGTCGTATCTAAAAGCGGTGCGGCAGTCGAAAAAACTTCATCCCCGCTCCGCGCGCAAGCAGCCGAAGCCGGCGAAACTAAAACGGCCGTTGAAAAAGCGAACGGCGACTCCGCATTTGACCGTCATCGAGGGCAAAAAAGGCAAAAAAAAGAATCGGGCTTCCTTTTAGCTTGATTCTTTTTTGTTTTGGGCGCTCAAAACGCCCACCGCCGCAAAAACTGCCGCGCCCGCTCGCGCCCATAGTCAATGAGACGCCGGCGCGCTTCCAGGTCGATGGAAAACTCGGTCGCAATCTCACGGGCGGTGTATCCAGCCGCCAGCAGCGCAGCAAGCAGCGCCCCGGCGCTCGTCCCGGCAAGCCGCTTCCAGCGCAGCCCTTTTTCTTCAATGGCCTCATACGCCCCCAGCAACGCAAACCCTTTCACTCCGCCGCCGGAAAAGACGAGATCAATGTTCATCGCCGCCTCCCCTTTCTCGCTGTTTATATATATGTAAGAGAAAGAAAAGGCGTTTAGTACGAAAAACAAAAAAGAGCAAGCAGTCGCTTACTCCCCTTGCTCATTGCGCTTTTGCACGTCGCGCAGCGCCTCAAGACGGCGTTCGTCCTCTTGAAAATATTGCACCAAATCGCCAATCCGGTCGATGGCGTTCCAACTCAAATGGTGTTCAATCCCTTCCACATCGCGGTAAATGTTTTCTTCGTTGACGCCAATGAGGCGAAGAAACTGCTCAAGCAGCTCATGGCGGTACACAAGCCGTTGGCCGATTTTTTTTCCTTTCGGCGTCAAGACAAGGCCGCGGTACTTTTCATACACCAAATATTCATCTTTATCGAGCTTTTGCACCATTTTCGTCACTGAAGAAGGGTGAACGGACAACGCTTCCGCGATGTCCGAAACGCGGGCATAGCCTTTTTCTTCAATCAACATGTAAATTTGCTCAATATAATCTTCCATGCTCGGTGTCGGCAACGTTTGTCCCCTCCTGCAACGTTTGCCTGCCGCCAGCAAATCCCCCGGCCTATACCGTCACTCCGATGCGTCGGCCCTTTTGGCAGACAAAAATAGCAATCATTTCTATTGTACCATAAAAGGGGCATTACGTAAAATACTGCACCTCAGCCGCCGGGAAAAAGCGGGCAATGTACGAACGCATCGTTTCCTCCAGCTCCTGCGCCTCCTCGTCACGATACACGTATTTGCCGATGCCGTACCGCCCCCACTTATAGTTGTCCATATTTTGATGTTAGTATGGTTCAAGGTTGGAGGGAAATCGTATGCTTCTTTTGCTTGGCACCATTTTTCATGGAAAGTTCATTGCCCCTCATTTGATATGTTCATCTCCCAGCGAAACCAACGACCATGCCCATCGGTTTCAGCCACGATTTGCCGATATTCTCGGCCGTCAATCATGCCATCCAGATGCAATTTCCGATCCCACATGTTGTTATACACATGGAACAAATCCCGTTGGCGGCCGATTTCGCGAAGCTGCTCAAGATTTGCCATGACAGCTCATGAACGCAATGATACAATAAAACTAAACTGAAAGGAGGGATGCAGAATGTCTCACGAGCTTGTCGAATTGCTTCGCTCAGTGCTGAAAGAGGAGTTGCAGCCGATTCATGAACGCCTCGACCGCCTAGAAGCCGGACAGCAACGCCTCGAAGAACGACAACAGCGCCTCGAAGAACGACAACAGCGCCTCGAAGAACAGCAACAACGCCTCGAGGAAAAGTTGGGCCATTTCATTATCGAGACGCGCAGCCATTTCAAAAAAATCGAGGACGAGCTGGCTGAGCATCGGCGCATGTTCGAGATATTGTCACATGATTGGCGCAACGCGAACATTGCGATTGAATATTTAAACCATAAGATCGGCCAGCACGATCTGGAAATTTATCAGCTAAAAAAGCGGCTCGAACTCCAAGAAACAAAATAAAAGCGCATGCCCGATGACCGGCGCATACGCTCTAACTGCTTAGCTTACCCACGCTTGCGAATGCGGAAATTGTCTTCCAACAGCACCCAGTTTTCCGGATACGGATACCCGAGCACCCAGTAGCTGATTCCGCGCAATCCGTATTCTTTCACCAAGTCAAATTTCGCCAACGCGCTGCGGGCGTCCTCAAACCACACTTCATGTTGTCGCCCTTGTTCATCTGTATAGCGGTAAAACGGCGAAGCCGCCGCCGCATCGTATTGGATGGACGCCCCGTAGCGAATGGCGCGCTCTAGCGCCTCTTTCGGACTGAACGTTTCCGCCTTTTACCACTATATTTTGGCTTTTGCCTTTTATGTAAAAAAAAAACGCCGGTTCCTCTACGGAAACCAGCGTTTCATCCATCCAAACCCATCCGTATCACCATTACAGGCCGCACTTCAGCTGGGCGCCGCAGTTCGTGCACGTGTTGCAGCCGCCGATCTCTTCAACCGTTCCTTCGCGGCAAATCGGGCAAATGTTGCCGATTTCGGAGCCGATCGTCACATCGGTGGCGCGCACATCTTGAATCGTATCGACAAGCACGACGGCGCGTTTCGTTTCTTTTTCCTCTTGTTCTTCTGGAAGCAGTTCTAGCTGTTCTTCGATCCGGTTTTCTTCCGCTTTCAACGTCAACACTTGCGCATCGCGGCTGCCGTCGACGTAGACGGTGCCGCCTTTCGCGCCGCCGCGCCATAAACGCTCGTACACTTTTTGCACTTGCTCGACGGTGTAGCCTCTCGGCGCGTTGACCGTTTTCGACAAGCTCGAGTCGACCCAGCGCTGAATGATGCATTGCACATCGGCGTGCGCTTCCGGCGGCAAGTCCATCGCCGTCACAAACCAAGGCGGCAAATGGTTCGGGTCGGCTTCCGGATGTTTGTCCAAATATTCTTGCACGATGTCTGCTTTCACTTCGATAAATTTGCCCAAGCGCCCGCTCCGGTAGTACGAGAACGAGAAGTACGGCTCCAGCCCGGTTGACACGCCGACCATCGTCCCCGTCGATCCCGTCGGCGCCACCGTCAGCAAGTGCGAGTTGCGGATGCCGTATTTCAAAATATCTTGGCGAATGTCATCCGGCATCCGTTTCATGTAACCGGTGTTGATGAACGCTTCGCGCAGCTTTTGCGTTTCTTCTTCCGTTTCGCCGACCAAAAACGGGAAGCTGCCTTTTTCTTTCGCCAGCTCGATCGAGGCCCGGTAAGCGGTCGTGGCGATCGTGCGGAACAGCTCATCGACAAGCTGGTTTCCTTCCTCAGAGCCGTACGCTTTTTCGCAGTAAATGAGCAAGTCTGCAAGCCCCATGACGCCAAGGCCGATGCGGCGCTCGCCGAGCGCTTGTTTTTTGTTTTCCTCAAGGAAGTACGGCGTGGCGTCAATGACGTTGTCTTGCATCCGCACCCCGATTTCGACCGTGCGTTTCAGTTTTTCGTAGTCAATGACCTTCCGTTCTTTGTCCACCATGTTCGCCAAGTTAATGGCGGCCAGATTGCACACCGAATACGGTGCCAACGGTTGTTCCCCGCACGGGTTGGTCGCAACGACTTTTTGCCCGTACGCGCGGGCGTTCGTCATTTCGTTGGCGTTGTCGATGAAGAAAATGCCCGGCTCGGCTGAATACGTCGCGCAAATGTTGATCAGCTTCCACAGTTCGCGGGCGCGGATTTTCCGGTAGACGCGGACGCGATAGCCCATTTTCTCCCATTCGCGTACATCGCCGATTTCATGCCATTTTTCATTGTAAATGCGCATTTCTTCTTCAGAATACGTTTCTACGTCCGGGAAGCGCAGCTCGTATTCTTCGTCCTTTTCGACCGCTTCCATGAATTCTTTCGTCAAGCAGACGGAAATGTTCGCACCGGTCAAAAAGTCCGGGTTGTGCACCGTGTATGTACCGCCGGTGCGCAGTTTTTCTTCAGCGTCTTTGATAATTTCCTCTGTGAAGCCGCCGTAGTCAGGCGCGTTTTTGTACCGGACGATCGCTTCGTACATCGCCCGCTCCCGCTCGGTGAGCGGCGTGAATTTCAGTTTGTCGCGCGCTGCTTTTTTGATGCCCTCGTCTTCCATATTTTCAAGCAGGTAGCGCAAAATGCGCGGGTTTTGCATTTTCGAGACGATGAATTCGATAATGTCCGGGTGCCAGTCGGCCAGCATAATCATTTGGGCGCCGCGGCGGGAGCCACCTTGCTCGACAAGGTGGGTCAGCTTCGCAATGTCGTCAAGCCATGAGACCGACCCGGACGATTTGCCGTTCACCCCGCGCGCAAGCGTATGGCGCGGCCGCAATGTCGAGCCGTTCGTCCCAACGCCGCCGCCGCGGCTCATAATTTCCATCACCTGCTTCCGATGTTCGGAAATGCCTTCGCGCGAATCTTTCACAAACGGCATCACATAGCAGTTGAAATACGTCACTTCCTTGCCTGAACCCGCCCCATACAACACGCGGCCGGCCGGAACAAAATTCAAGCTGGCGAGCTCTTGATAAAACTTTTCGAACCACTCTTTCCGCTTTTCTTCGGTCTTTTCCACCGCCGCCAGCCCGGTCGCATTGCGCTTGGCGATTTGCTCATAGAAAATCTCGAGCGGCTTGTCGATAATGTCGAGCGATCGAAGGACAATGCCGGTTTCCGCCTCCTCGCCTTCGAGCACGTGCCGGTATTCGTCTTCAATCAACACGCGCGCTTTTTTCGCCTCCCAGTCAATATCGACGATAAAACCGAGACCGCGGGCTGGGAATTTCGGGTCCTCCTTGATCGTCAACACAACGAAATCGCCCGGTGTGAGCGTCAGCTTCTCCGTATCTTTGAATGAATACCGGTCAAGCATGACCAAACGGGATACGCCTTTATGGGTGATGTGCATATCCGGCGTAATCGGATGCACTTGCGGAAATAGGCGGATATCCTCGTTCAGCTTGTCAATATTGATCTTCATTTTTTCGGATGACGCCACCGTCATTCTCCTATCTCTCCTCTTTTATATAATTATATAATCTCTCATGTTTTTGCCAATGTTGCCCTGTCTTCTCTACCTTACCATATCAAACAGAAAAAAACAATATATAGTATGATTTTTTATGAAAATCATACTATATATTGTGATTTAGAACAGATCATTTCGTTTTTGTCAAGCAAAAAAAGACAAAAAACGGCGAAAAACGGACCAGCCATGCCGTTTTTGCCAAAACAGGAGCGATGTTCCATATTGCCGCCTAACGCTTAAAGTTCCATTCATCGCTTTCGTATTTCGTCCGCGCCAGCTCTTCGACGTATGCCAACTCTTCGGCGGTGAGCGTGTACGGTTCCAATACGATGTTCAATCCTTTTTCAAATCCTTTGTAAAACGCCTCTTTCGCTTCCTCGATCGTCACCGTGCGGCTCGTCAACTCATTGATCGCGACGGCTTTCTTTTTAAAATCGCGCTGCAGACGCTCTTTCACCCGCTCGTTTGGATATTTAAACAAGCTGAACAGCAAGTCTTCGTCCAAATCGAGCAAAATCGAACCATGCTGCAAAATGACGCCTTTTTGCCGCGTTTGCGCGCTGCCGGCGATTTTCCGCCCCTCAACGACAAGTTCGTACCACGACGGTGCGTCAAAGCAAACAGCCGAGCGCGGGCTGCGCAAATCCGCTTTTTCTTCTTCTGTTTTCGGCACGGCGAAATACGCGTCAAGCCCAAGGAAGCGAAATCCTTCCAAAATGCCCTGGGAGATGACGCGATACGCTTCCGTCACCGTCTGCGGCATCGCGGGATGCGATTCGGAGACGATGACGCTGTAGGTCAACTCTTTGTCATGAAGAACGCCGCGCCCGCCAGTCGGGCGGCGGACAAAGCCGAGGCCGTTCCGTTTCACCGCGTCTAAATCAATTTCTTTCTCCACTTTTTGAAAATAGCCGATCGACAACGTCGGCGGATTCCAGCCGTAAAAGCGGACCGTCGGCGGAATTTTTCCTTCGCTGTGCCACTCTAAGAGCGCCTCATCAAGCGCCATATTAAACGACGGCGAGCCCTCGCCGGAGTCAATAAAGCGCCATACTTCCTTTTTAGCCATCGTTCCACCTTCTTTTCAGAATCACCTTTACTAGTTTAGCAAACAACGCCGGCCAAGGGAAGAAAAATGGCATCGCGAAAACACTTTGCTTCCGAGCGGCAACTCTATATAATAGGAAATAGCGGACAAAGCGAAAGGAGGCATGACGGGTGGAAGCATTGCTCATTATTCTCGGCGCAATCATCGTGTATTCCGTCATTACGTACTTCTGGCAGAAGAGAATTGTCAAAGCATTGACAGAGGAAGAGTTCCGCGCCGGTTATCGAAAAGCGCAACTCGTCGACGTCCGCGAACCGGATGAGTTTGCGGCTGGACATATTTTAGGGGCGCGCAACATCCCGCTGACCCAACTGCGCATGCGCATGAAAGAATTGCGCAAAGACCAGCCGATTTATTTATATTGCCAAAACGGGCTGCGCAGCGGGCGGGCCGCACAAATGCTTTACCGGAAAGGGTATCGCGATTTGTACCATTTAAAAGGCGGATTTAAAACGTGGACCGGGAAAGTGAAGAAAAAAGCGTAGCGATCAGCAAAAAGAGGCGCGCTGCCGGACTATATAGATGCAACGAAGAAGTTTAACATATTTCGACTGTCGAAGGCAAGCCATAGGCTTGCCCCGTCACGCCAAGGCGTGACGGAAGACCGAACAACCACCTGCTTCACAGACCCATATATGGGTCTGTGAAGCGGCGTTGTTCGGTCGCCTGACAGTCGATAAAAGCTGCAAATGGTAAATCTTCAAATTGCATCTATATAGGCAGGCGCCTTTGCTGTTGCGGCCGTCAAGGAGCCGTCTCAAATTCCGGCGGCAGGACGACCGCCTCAAGCACCGAAGCAGCCGCACCGATGGCGCAGCTTTTCTCTTTCAGCTTCGAGGCGATGATGGACGGCTCGCTTTCTTTTTTGACGAGAATGCGCTCCCTCACCTCTTTGCGCGCTGCATCAAGCACGAAATCACCGGCCTGAGCAAGCGGGCCGCCGATAATGACCGCCTCCGGGTTGTACGCATAAATCACCTGCAGCAGCCCGATGCCGAGATAGCGGCCCGTTTCTTCCAAAATGCGCGCCAGCTGGGCATCGTTTTCGGCCGCCAGCGCCATCGCGGCGATGGAAAAGCGGTCGTCCAGCCACTCCAAACGGCCTTCTTCGGCCAAACGGCGTTCAATATATTTTTGTGAAGCGTACATTTCCCAGCAGCCGGTATTGCCGCAAGTACAGCGGACGCCGTTGACATCGATCGTATGATGGCCGATCTCGCCCGCCAGCCCGTTCACCCCGCGATACAGCTGATGATGAAGGACGACGCCGGCGCCGATGCCGATGCCGGCGCTAATATACACAAAATGGGCAAACTCCTTGCCGGCGCCGAACCATTTTTCGCCAAGCGCCGCCAGTTTCGCCTCGTTTTCCACAATAACCGGATATTGCGGCCATCGCTTTTGCAAGGCCGATGCCAACGCCACATCGCCCCAACGCAAGTTCGGCGCAAAAATCACCGTCCCGCTTTCCGTATGGACAACGCCCGGCACCCCGATGCCGATTCCCATTACGCCGTACGGTGTCGCCGGCGCCCGGCGGACCGCGGCTTCAACCAATTCGGCCATCTCGCCGACAATCGCCTCCTGCCCTTCGGACGGGCGGAACGAACGCCGCTGCTCCCATATGATTTCAGCATTTAAGTTCGTCACCACGGCGTACAAATAGTTAACGCCGAGCTCGACGCCGACAAGCGAACCGGCGTCGGCATTAAAGCGGAGCATGAGCGGCCGGCGTCCGCCTGTGGAGACGCCGATGCCGCTTTCATGGACAAAATGCTCGGCGATCAGCTCATCGACGAGCGCTGAAACCGTCGCTTTATTCAGTCCGGTCGTTTTCGCAATATCGGCGCGTGAAATCGGGTGTTGGTCGCGGATCAATTTCAGGACGAGCTGTTTATTCATTTTTTTGACAAGAGTGATGTTCCCTGTCCTCACGTTTTCGGTCATCCTTTTCGTCATGACTTTTAGTATGCACCGCGAATGATGGATCAGCCATTGCTATTAGTTTATATAATAAACTAACTCGACTTTTCTGTCAATGCCGCCATAGCAATGCAGCTGTCCCCAAACGAAACGGCCCGCCCACTGTCGGGCGAGCCGTTTGTCGGTATCACGGATCAGTTTGTCGGCTTTTGATAGCGCAAAATCGGCTTGCGCGCTGCGGTCGTTTCATCAAGCCGCTTGACGACCGTCGTATGCGGCGCTTCTTGAACGATTTCCGGAGTTTCTTCCGCTTCCTTGGCAATTTGAATCATCGCATCGATGAACGCATCGAGCGTCTCTTTCGACTCCGTCTCGGTCGGCTCAATCATCATGCACTCTTCGACGATGAGCGGGAAGTAAATGGTCGGCGGATGGAAGCCGAAATCAAGCAGCCGTTTCGCGATGTCAAGCGTTCTGACGCCAAGTTTCTTTTGCCGCTTGCCGGATAAGACAAACTCATGCTTGCAATGGCGGTCATACGGCAAATCGTAATACTCGGCAAGACGGCGCATCATATAGTTGGCGTTTAAAACGGCGTATTCGCTCACCGCTTTCAAACCGTCCGGCCCCATCGAGCGGATGTACGTGTACGCCCGGACGTTGATGCCGAAATTGCCGTAAAACGGCTTGACGCGGCCGATTGACTGTGGACGGTCGTAGTCAAGGTAGCAACGGCCGTTTTCCCCTTTGGCGATGACCGGTTTCGGCAAAAACGGCACAAGGTCAGCTTTCACCCCGACCGGGCCCGATCCTGGCCCTCCGCCGCCGTGCGGGCCGGTGAACGTTTTATGCAAGTTCAAATGGACGACGTCAAAGCCCATATCGCCGGGGCGCGCCTTGCCGAGGATGGCGTTTAAGTTCGCGCCGTCATAGTACAGCTTGCCGCCCGCTGCATGGACGATTTCCGCCATTTCGACGATTTGCTCTTCAAACAGCCCGAGCGTGTTCGGGTTCGTGAGCATGAGCGCCGCTGTGTCAGGGCCGACGACGCGCCGCAAATCCTCCAAATCAACAAGGCCGGCGGCAGTCGATTTGACCGTCACTGTCTCAAACCCCGCAACGGTTGCCGACGCCGGATTCGTACCGTGCGCCGAATCCGGGACGATTACCTTCGTCCGGTTGAAATCGCCGTTGGCCTCATGGTAAGCGCGGATCATCATGAGCCCGGTCCACTCGCCATGGGCGCCGGCGGCCGGCTGCAAGGTGACCGCATCCATGCCCGTGATTTCTTTTAAATGCTCCTGCAAGTCGTACATCAACTCAAGCGCCCCTTGCACCGTTTCTTCCGGCTGCAGCGGGTGGATGTGGGCAAACCCGGCGAGACGGGCGACGTTTTCATTGATTTTCGGATTGTATTTCATCGTGCACGATCCAAGCGGGTAAAACCCGGAATCAACGCCGTGGTTTCGCTTGGAAAGCGCCGTGTAATGGCGCATCAAATCGAGCTCCGATACTTCCGGCAGCTCCGGTTCTTCAGAACGCAAATAATCGGGCGGCACAAGCTCGCTGACATCGACAGCCGGAACATCGAGCGCCGGCAGGCTGTAGGCGATCCGTCCCGGCTTGCTTCGTTCGAAAATAAGCGGTTGATCGTTATGCATGGCAATCCCCCAATTCATTGACGAACCGATCGATTTCTTCTTTCGTGCGCAGTTCGGTGACAGCAACAAGCATATGATTGGAAAGTTCCGGATAATCACCGCCAAGGTCGTAGCCGCCGATGATCCCCTTTTCGAGCAGGCGGGCGTTCACCTCAGAAACCGGACGGTTGAGCCGGATGACGAATTCATTGAAAAATGGACCGGCAAACGGCGACACAACCCCGTGCTGTTCGAATGCCTGTTTCGCATAATGCGCCTTTTGCATGTTCATCGTCGCCATCTCTTTTACGCCCCGTTTTCCGAGCGCCGAGAGCGCCACCGAGGCGGCGAGGGCATTCAGCGCCTGGTTCGAGCAAATATTGGATGTCGCTTTATCGCGGCGGATATGCTGCTCGCGCGCCTGCAGCGTCAACACAAACCCGCGGCGCCCGTCTTCATCTTTCGTTTGCCCGACGAGCCGGCCTGGAATTTTCCGCATCAGCGGCGCTTTGACAGCGAAATACCCGCAATGTGGGCCGCCGAACTGCATCGGGATGCCAAACGGCTGCATATCGCCGACGACGATGTCCGCCCCCAATGCGCCGGGCGGGGTCAAAATGCCAAGGGCAAGCGGATTGCTCGCGACAATGAACAGGCTTTTCTTTTCATGGACGAGCGGCTCCATCGCCTTGAGCGGCTCGATTTGCCCGAAGAAGTTCGGGTATTGGACGACCACACACGCCACGTCATCCCCCATTTCCGCTTCAAGCGCTTGAAGATCGGTAACACCGCCGTCGTACGCAATTTCTTTTACCTCTAATCTCTGCCCTTTCGCATACGTGCGCACGACATCGCGGTATTGCGGGTGAACGGCCGCGGAAATAAGCACTTTCGTCCGCTTCGTATGAGCGGCAGCAAGCAGCACCGCTTCCGCGAGCGCCGTGCCGCCGTCGTACATCGACGAATTGGCGACATCCATGCCTGTCAGCTCGCATACCATCGTTTGGAACTCAAAAATGGCTTGCAGTTCGCCTTGGGAAATCTCCGGCTGGTACGGCGTATACGCCGTATAAAATTCGGAGCGCGACAGGACGTGGTCGACCACGGCCGGAATATAGTGGTCATACACGCCCGCTCCTAAAAAGGAAACATATTGCTTGGCGTTGGCGTTTTTGTCCGCTAACGCGCTTAACTCTTTCCATAGCTCCGGCTCCGACTTCGCCGGTTTCACGTTCAACTCGCCTCGAAAACGCACTTGTTCTGGAATGTCGGCGAACAGCTCATCAATGGATGCAACGCCGATCGTTCGCAACATTTCCTGCTTGTCTTCTTCCGTCATCGGCAAATAACGATGGAGCACCGTATTTTCCTCCTTGCTTATGACTTCGTCCGCTTGTAAAACGGGATCGGTACAATCTTCGCCTTCAAGCGCTTGCCGCGAATGTCCACCTCCACGACCTGACCGGCTGCGGCAACATCCGCTGTCACGAGCGCCAACCCGATGTTTTTCTTCAGCGTCGGCGACTGCGTGCCGGTCGTAATGAATCCGACTTCAGCGCTCCCGGCAAATACCCGGTAGCCATGGCGCGGAATGCCGCGGTCCATCATCTCGATGCCGACAAGCCGCCGCGGCGGTCCGGCTTCTTTTTGCCGCTTTAACGCGGCCTGGCCGATAAACGGCGATTCTTTTTCCGTTTTGACGGCAAACCCGAGCCCGGCTTCAAGCGGGGAGATCGTTTCGGACAATTCTTGGCCGTAAAGCGGCAGACACGCCTCAAACCGGAGCGTATCGCGCGCTCCCAGTCCGCATGGGAGGACGCCGTCTTCGGCCCCGGCTGTTAAAATGGCCTCCCATAACGTGATGGCATCCTCTGCCTGGCAATAGATCTCGAACCCGTCTTCGCCCGTATAGCCGGTGCGCGAGACGAGCGCCTTTACGCCGGCCACTTCCACATTGTCTTGGAACGAAAACGGACGCATCGCCGGCAAATCCAGATTGGTTAATTTTTGCAGCACGCGTTCGGCCGCTGGTCCTTGCAGAGCAAGCTGCGCCGTTTGCGCTGAAACGTTGTCAAGCTCGACATCCGCATCGATGTGCTCATTCAGCCAGGCAAAATCTTTTTCCGTATTGGCGGCGTTGACGACAAGCAAATAGTCGCTCTCTCCTTTTTGATAAATAAGCAAATCATCGACCGTGCCGCCATCTTCGTTGCACATGAGCGTGTATTGCGCCCGCCCTGGACGAAGCTTGGCGACATCGTTCGTCATCAGTTTTTGCAAAAAGGCAAGGCTTCCGCGGCCGCGGACCGCAATTTCCCCCATGTGGGAGACGTCAAACAGTCCGGCGCGCGTCCTTACCGCTTCATGCTCTTCCTTGATGCTTGAAAACTGCACCGGCATTTCCCAGCCGCCAAATTCGACTGTTTTGGCGTTGTAACGGGCGTATACCGGAAATAGCGGCGTGCGCTTTAACAAGGCGATTCCCTCCCTCATCGAAATGCATGACGCAAAAAAGGACAGACTCCCCCCTTTGCGAAAAAAGAGAGGCTCTGTCCTGGCACCTGAAAGTTTCCCGTCGGCCGCTTGCCTGCGCCTTGGCGGCAGCGAGGTCCCGACGGTTTCCCCTTGGGTGGCCCGCCGATAGGCAGGCGCTCTCCAGAGCTGCGTCAAGCAAGAGTCTTTTTGCCTGAGAGATTCGCGTTTCCGCTTGCTCCTTCGGCGCTACATTCCGTAGTCTCTCCCCTTGCCGTCATCCGCCGATCAATAAAATTTTCCAAAGCGGGCATACTAAGAAACGCCCTTGACCGCCATTCATGCGAATGTTCTAAATTTATACTACCATTAACCACTCAAAAAGGGCAATAGGAAATGATCGAACTTTTATAGAAATTATCCGTCAAAATGTTCTTGTTTTGTCTAACAAAGAGGATTTTTACGGAATAAACATTCGTCACAAGGGAAGGGGATGGACATGAACATTGCGATCGAAATGGACGAGACGTGGAAAAAGGAATTTCTTGAGCGCATTGAAAAAGACGGGCCGTGGGCAAGCTGGGAAATGTATGAGCTGGCGTTAGAGGCGGCCCATCATTTAAGCGTGCCGGAATTTGACGGCCTGCAGGCGCCTAAGCACTTGCCGCATTTGACGATCCTCCCGCACCAGCTCGAAGTGGCGCGCCGCGTCGTTGAAGAGATGAACGGCAAAGCGATTTTGGCCGATGAAGTCGGACTTGGCAAAACGATTGAAGCCGGGCTCGTCCTAAAAGAGTATATGATTCGCGGCCTTGTGAAAAAAGCGCTCATTCTCGTTCCCGCCTCCCTTGTTTCACAATGGGTGAAAGAATTGAACGAAAAGTTTTTCATCCCGGCCGTCCAGCAAAAAAAGAGCTACGTCTGGGAACAGTGCGACATTGTGGTTTCTTCGATCGATACAGCGAAAAAGGAGCCGCACCGCTCCATCATTTACGAACAGCCATACGATATGATCATCATCGACGAGGCGCACAAACTGAAAAACAACAAAACGAAAAACTACGAGTTTGTGCAAAATTTAAAAAAGAAGTTTTGTTTGTTGCTGACGGCGACGCCGATTCAAAACCGGATTGAGGAAATCTTCAACCTCGTCTCACTTTTGAAGCCCGGCCATTTAGGCAACGCCGAGCAGTTTGCCAAAACATACGGCAAAACAAGGGCGGTGCAGGCGAACGAGCATTTAAAAGCGCTCGTCAACAAAGTAATGATCCGCAACCGCCGCGCCGATACACCGATCGAATGGTCGAAGCGCCATGTCGAGCCGGTGTTGATCGAGTTTACGGATGAAGAGCGCGAACTGTACGAAGCAGTGAGGGCGCTCCGCCATGAGCCGTTCGCCGGTTCGTTTTCGCTCATCACGCTGCTTCGCGAGGCGTGCAGCAGCCGTGAAGCGCTGTTTTTAACCATAAAAAATATGATGGAGAAATGCGAAGGAGCCATTCCTGAAGCGCTTGAGCAGGTGCTGGAAAAAATCAACGCCGTCACGACGAATTCAAAGGCGGAAAAAGCGCTTGAACTGATCCGCTCCATTAACGATAAGGTGATTATTTTTACGGAATACCGGGCGACACAGCTGTATTTGCAATGGTTTTTAAAACAGCACGGCATTTCATCCGTCCCGTTTCGCGGCGGCTTCCGGCGCGGCAAAAAAGACTGGATGCAGGAACTGTTTAAACACCACGCCCAAGTGTTCATCGCCACCGAAGCGGGCGGCGAGGGCATCAACTTGCAATTTTGCCGCTATGTCATCAACTACGACTTGCCGTGGAACCCGATGCGCCTTGAGCAGCGGATCGGCCGCGTCCATCGCCTCGGGCAGACAGATGACGTTTACATTTACAACTTCGCCGTCAAACAGACGGTCGAAGAGCATATTTTAACGCTTCTCTATGAGAAAATCCGCTTGTTCGAGCGGGTAGTCGGCGAGCTGGACGACATTTTGGCGAAAATGAACCTCGCCAACTTGGAACGCTACTTCGAAGACGCCTTCGTTCATTCACGGAGCGAAGGGGAGATGAAAATCAAAATGGAAAACATCGTCGCGATGATCGAGCTGGCGGAGCAGCTCGGAAAGGAAGGAGGCAAACGGCATGCAGCAACATGAAATCCGTCGTTTTGTGGAGCGTTATTTTGCCGCCAACGGGTGCACGTTGTTAGAAGCGAATGACGACTATATGACGGTCCAGCTGACGCCAGAAATGGATAAAGAGCTGATGAACCGGCCGTTTTACTGGCATTACATCGAACGGACGGGCGGCGTCCCGCAGCCGATGCAGCTCACGCTGATTACCCGCCCGAGCGAACGGACGGAAAAGCTGAAAGGCGACCGGCTTCATTTCGGGGCGCCGCGGCTGCACCAGCTGTTCCGCTCGGCGCAAAAACGCGGCAGCTTCATTCGTTTGTACGAAGAGCCGGACGCCCCGCTCGCCAGCCATGCCGCCCTTCATCCATGGCTTGGGATGAACGTTGTCATTTCCTACGAATGCGACCGAAAAAAAGATGCCATCGTCTCCCTTGGCCTTCATCTCATTAGCGGAACGATCGTCGAGTCGTTCCACGAGCGGCTCCGCGCGCGCCGACTGACGCCGAAAATCCCGGACTATTGTTTTACAATTTCGCCGCTCATTAAGCCGCCAAGCGGCATCGCCCGCCTCGAGCAATATATCCGCGGCCGCATTGCCGCCGACGATCATGCATGGGCCGAGGAAGCGCGCCGGCGCTGGGCCGACGATTTAGCTTTGCTTGATGAGTTTTACAAAGAGACGGAAGAAAAGCCGGAGTGTTATTATATCGAGAAAGAAGCGCTTGAAAAACAGTACAAGCCGCGCATCACCGTTTCCGTCATTAACGGCGGGCTGTTTTACTTGCTGCCTCGCACATCGTGAGCTGCCGTGCGAAAAGCCTGCAGCCTGAGCCCGGCGCGGATTCCGCCATCCCTCCCCATCAAAAACGCCCGCCGGCTGCAAGCCAGCGGGCGCCCATTACGGGCGGCGCCGAAACAACAAACGGAGTGAAAGCGGCACGATGCCGAACAAGCGGTAAGAGAGCGGCGGCCGCTCTTGTTTGCGCGCGCTCCGCCGCCGCGCCCGCTCCTCTTTTGGCATATCCATATACGTGACGAACCGCTGGGTGACAAATTTGACATAGTCGTTGACTGCCATCGAAGCCCCCCTTTTTTCTTTTAGTTTTTCCTCATCTTTCCTTTTTTAACCGTTTTCCGAAAGAAGTCCCCTCCTCAAGAAACGTAAATGGCACAGCCCGATGAGTAGGCGGGAGATGAATTTCGGCCGGCGGAGCAGTTCACCCGTTTTGCTCCGTCCATTCCGTAATATCGAGCGATGGAAGGGCAACGGTGAAGGCGACCGTCCGCTGCAGTCCGGCCGCCGAGCGAACCGTCAAGAAAACCCGGACGCTCGCCTCCGTTTCCTTTTGCCACCGGCAGACCGCCTCCCCGCGCGGATACGTCCACTTTCCTTCCTGTTTCGTTGTCACAGCAGCCGTTGCTGCAATTTGTTCCTTTACATCAAACACCGCCATTTGCACGAGCTCGTCCGCCTCGGCTGCCTGCCGGACGGCGTGCGCCGCCTGCTGCTCCGCCTCGTATAAAAGTGCGGCATTCGTCATAAAAAACGCTAGCAGCAACGCGACGACCGCGACAAGCGGGAAAATCACCCCATCTTGGCGGCCCATTTGTCCTCACCCCTTGCGTCTTTTCCTCCTTGCCGACACCGCGCAAAGCATGAGGCCATAAAGCCTCAATGATGCGCTCGCCTCGTTCCAGGCTTAGCGCCGCCTTGCCTAAAACATCCGCGCCACAAACGCGTCGCACACCTTGCCGTCATCGGCTGTCACTTGCAAAAACAAGCCATGGGCGCCGATGCGATAGGACACCGCCCGCACATGGCGGAGCGCCGTCTCGTAGCCTGCTCCGTTCACTTGACGAATCAGTTCCGCTTTTGGTGCAACCAACGAGAAACTGACGGTCTCGCCATTCCATTTGTGTAAGTACAGCACACGGCCATCCGTCGACCATTTTTTCGCTTCATTCAACTCGATTTGCAGCTGCTGCAAAAACAGCCTCCATTCCAAGCGCGCAAACCCGTCGCTCGGCTCTGCGGCGAGCGGGCGGACAGCAAGCAGCGCCGGGATGACCGCGGCCACCGCTAAAGCAACAGCCAAGGCCATCAATGCCTCAAGCAATGCAAACCCGCCTTCCTTACTTCCTATCGCTTGCTGTACCCGCACTGCTCCTTTTCGCGGCCGGCATAATCGTTCCAACGCACACATACTTTCCACATCCGCCCTCCTTCCTCATACGCCCGAAGCCGAAACACCGTCCGCCCAATCGATGCCTTCGTTTCACCAACAAGTGGCTCCTCATACAGCGCAATGGCCAGCAGCCGCTGCGCTTGTTCTTCAAGAGCGAGGTTGTTCCGTTCAAGCTCCATTTGCATCAACATAGGCAGAAAAACGGCGGCCGCCGTCCATAACAGCGCCAACGCGAACAACGCTTCCATGAGCAAAAATCCGCGGCTACATTTTTTGCACATAAAACCGCCCCTTCCCGAGCAAAAACGTCACCTTGTAGCTGCCCCGGCCGCTTTTCACCCAAACAGTTCCCGCTTGCTCGATATTGCCATTATCGGTAAAGATGAGCGGATTACGGAGCGTGCTGAGCTGAAACCGCCAAGGCGCAGGAAGCGAGCGGACGACGACCGTCCGGCCGCTTCCTCCTTCGACCGCCCTATACTCACCGCGTCCATTGCTGAAAAAGACGGACACCTTCCTCCGATGGGCGATGGCGTGCTGCTGCGCGCTGTACAAGTCGGCGCGCAGCACGGCCAGCATATGCGCTTCCTCCTGCTGGCGCACCGCCCCGCCGAACGCCGGAACAGCCAACACCGACAGCAAAAGGACGACCGATAAAACGACCAGCATCTCAAGCAGCGTAAACCCGCCGTTACGAGCCACTTTCACTCACATCGCCGTTCGCGCTGATTTGGATGGCATGACCGTTCGGACATTTGTCCGACTTGATATAGCGGCCAGCGAGCAATTCCTGCACCGTCGGAATTTTGTTATGTTCCATCTCGTATGCCTTCACTTGCGCCTGCACGGTGTTCAGAAACGCTTCGCACCCTTTTTCGTTAATCATGCTGTTATGTTTCGCAATGTTCGGAATCGCAATGAACAGCAGCACGGAAATGACCATCAGGACGATCAACATTTCAATGAGCGTAAACCCTTTTTGGTTCACAACTATTCCTCCTCGCTCGACAAATGTAGTTATCGCTTGTTTTACAAGCTGTTCAACATCGAAAACATTGGCAGCAAAATGGCCAAATACATGCCGACAATCAGCGCCCCGACAACCGACAGCAAAAGCGGCTGCACGAGCTTCAGCGCAGCCTCGGCCCGTTTTTCGATCATCTGCAGCAAAAACTCGCTGTAATGTTCAAGTTCTTTGCCAAGCTCGCCGTTCGACTGGCCGTGGCGGATGACAAGCGCCAGCTCTTGTTCGTAATAGCGGGCGGCGCCGATTAATCTGTCAAGCGCCATCCCTTTCATCAACCCGTGGCGAAGGCGCCGGCCTTCCATTTGCAAAAATGGCCAGGACGACGGCTCGCTGAACACGCCGAGCGCATCATAAACCGACAACCCGGCCTGCAGCAAGCGCCCGAGCTGTCGGGCAGTCAGGCAGGTGAGGAACAGTCTCAGAAACGAAGCAAGCCCTGGAATTCGCAAGGCGAATTGAAGTTTTCGGGAGACCGGCCAGCGGCGGAAATAAGCGGTGTAAAACAGCCCGGAGAACACCGCCAAGACGGCGATGGCCGCCATCGCCATAGGGGCATGGGCGACCACCGCAAGCAGCCAAGCGGTGTGCCCGCGTTGTGGAGAAAACGCCGCCGCCGCCCGTTCAAACTGCGGCAGCAGCCACCATTCCATCAAGACGAGCATGATGATGAGCAAAGAAAGAAGGAACAGCGGATAGCGGCTGAAGCGGTGAAGCTGCTCGTAGAAGCGCGCTTTTTGCGCCAGCGCTTCCCCTGTCTCTGCCATGCCGCGCGGTAAATCGCCATGCCGTTCGGCAAAAAAGAGAAGGTTAACCGCCATGCGGTCGACCGACAGCGCTTCGACAGCCGCAAACAGCGGCAGCCCGGCGCGCAGCTGCTGCAGACAGCGTTCCACTTCCATCCGGCGGTGTGTGGGAGCCTGAATGGCCAAAAACTCAAGCGCTTGCCCAAGGGGGTAACCGCGCTCGAGCAACCGGCCGAGCCGAGTGAAAAACAACGCCTGTTCAGCGAGCGGCCACATTTTGCGTTTCATCTTTCTCCCCCTCCGACGAGCTCAAGCATGCGAACGGGCAGGTAGCCGAGCGCAATCCCCTTGCGGATCAAGCGCGCCAGCGTCATATAAGAGCGCTTTGGCTTCCCTCTCCCATTGGAGAGGGAACGAATCACGTCCTCCAGCGCTGAACCGCAAAGCAACTCATAAACAGCCGTGCGCCGGCGTCGTCCAAGACGGCCGCACGATGGATGGCAATCGTCGCCGCACAGCGGGCAGCACAGCTCGACAAGCCGCTGGGCAGAGACGGCAAGCAGCGTCTCGGCCAAATCGCCGAGCGGAATGCCGAATTCATGCAGCCGGTAGACGGCGCCGACTGCATCGGCGGCGTGCATCGTCGAGACGACCAAATGGCCGCTCAACGCTGAACGGATGGCAATGGCCGCCGTATCATGATCGCGGATCTCGCCGACCATCAACACATCCGGGTCATGGCGCAGCGCCGCTTTTAACCCGGCGGCGTATGTGATGCCTGCTTTTTCATTGATTTGCACTTGCAACAATCGTTCGTTCTGTTTTTCGATCGGATCTTCAAGCGTGATGATGTTGCGTTGCCTTTCAGCTTGGCAAAGATCAAGAAGGGTGTAGAGGGTCGTCGTTTTTCCCGACCCCGTCGGGCCGGTCAACAGCACAAGCCCTTGCGGATGCTGCATGAAGGAAAATAATCGTGCGGTGGAGCGGAAGAATAAAGATAGTTCGCGAAGCG
Source organism: Geobacillus sp. Manikaran-105 (assembly GCF_002809955.1). NCBI lineage: Bacteria > Bacillati > Bacillota > Bacilli > Caryophanales > Anoxybacillaceae > Geobacillus > Geobacillus sp. Manikaran-105. The sequence continues at coordinate 1,464 of NZ_PIJG01000006.1, read as the reverse complement.
GCAGCGAGAAGCGCTGCGGCAGAAGCCGAATGACGAGGCTTTCATCGTAGAGCGTCGGCAATGTCGATAAACGCAAATACACCGTTTCCCCAAACTCAGCCACTTCCATGGCGCCGCTTTGCGGACGGCGTCGTTCCCCGATGTCCATGCCGGCTAAAAATTTAAAGTGGGCGATGAGACGTTCCGCCGTTTCCTTCGAAAGCACGCCAACGTCGACAAGCATGCCATCAAGCCGAAGACGAACAGCGGCATCGCGGCGGCGCGGAACGAGGTGAAGATCCGAGGCGCGGCGTTGCACCGCTTCGGCGAGAAGGCGGTTTGCCGTTTGTTCGATCTCGTTCAGCACATATTCCCTCCTTTCGACAGACTGCTTTGTATTTCGACGAGCATGAGTCGTTATCCTGCTTTTGGCGCAGCTTTTTTGTGAAATTTTTTTGAATGTCAGTCCACTCACTGCCAATAGTGACAAAAATCATTCCTCGCTTTGGACGATTTCATTATAATAACCATACCAATGATTCATTTAGGAGGGAAACCAATGGAACAAACGCTGAAAATCACAAGCGTATTGTCTGACCCGACAAGATTTCATATTTATGAATATATGGCAAAAGTGCATCGCGAAGTTTCTGTTCAAGAAATCGCAGAAAAATTTCATATCCATCCAAACGTTGCCCGCTTGCATTTAACGAAGCTTGAAGACGTTCGCATGGTCGTATCGGATACGCAAAAAACGGGAAAAGGCGGACGGCCGAGCCGGCTGTACCGGCTGTCTGACGAAGTCGTCGGTTTGTATTTTCCGTTCCGTGACTACCAGCTTCTCGCCCGCATCGCCATTCAGACGATGGCTCAACTCGGCGCGGTCGGGCAGGAAGCGCTTCGCGAAACAGGAAAACAGTTTGGCTATGAACTCGTCGCCAAACGCCTGCCGCATAACGGTTCAACGGGCGCGCTTGCCCTCGAGGAAAAGATCCGCATCATGGAAGAAGCAGCGGAAGCGGCCGGATTTCTGCCGCAATTTCGCTATGAGGAAGACAAAGGCGTGCTTTGCCTCGACATTTTCAACTGTCCGTTCAAAGAAATCGCCGCACAGCAGCCTGATGTCGTTTGCAGCCTGCATCATGCCTTTTTAGAAGGAATGGTGGAAGCGTTGTTTGCCGATGCGAAAGTAGCGGAAACAGAAAATATGATGAACGGCAGCCGCCGCTGCGCTTACCGCATCGCCATTCGCCCGTGACGGCGGCCCCTTTTTCGTTTTACACGGGCGGTGCGATCCGCCCGCTTTTTTTCTTTCACCTTGTCCGAAAGCGTTATTTACATTCACAATCATTGTACATTATAATAAGTAAAGACCAATGGATTGCTCAAAAAGGAGCATTCCCGTTAGGAGCTTTTCCGGGGACTTGATCAAAAAAAGCCCTCTTGGTATGATGCAGGGGTGTCAAACACATCACTCACCATACC
>NZ_PIJG01000050.1:0-21290 GCF_002809955.1 Geobacillus sp. Manikaran-105 | reverse complement strand
TATGCCCAATAATGGATGTGATCCCCATCATTCACTGCGGGGATGAACACGAGTATCGTCTTAAAAATTTTATACCGCTAAACTTGACGGGTATGGGGTAGTTCACGCCATATGGACAACAATGTTCTTGCTCCCTTTTTGCACACATATACATCATAAAGACAAGCGGATGACAAAAGAGGGGGGGGAGCGCCATGGCGCATTTCGGCTCGAAAGGATGGCTTGTGGCTGAGTTGAAAAAGGCGGGCATCGCCCGTCATCCGGTTGGACGGAAAAAAATTGAAACGTACAAGGCGGCGGAGCTGTACGGGCTGTACCGAAAATATGTGCAGAAAACGCGCTAGGCCGGATGAAAAATCCGGCTTCTTTTTTGGACAACCTAAAGGGGAAAGGAGGGAGGCGCGCCTGATGGTTGACAAGAGTGGGGACGCGCCGGAAGCGATGAAGAAAAAACGGTTTACGGTAGCGGAAGGGGAAACGATCGCCGCCTGTTTAGCGCGAATGAAACAGGAAGGCTACCGCCCCATCCGCCGCATCGAGCAGCCGATTTTCCGCGAAGTGGAAACGAACGGCGAAACGATGGTTGAGCCGTGCGGGCGCATCATCGAATTTGAGGGGGTGCGCGATGAGCCGTAGCAACAGGTCGTTAGCACGGTTGCCCGCCGCCGCCAACGATTTGAGGCGTCGGCCATAGCGGCAAATGGCGAATGGGACGTTGCAGCCGGTTGCCCGGGTCGCTACAATAAAGAAGGGGAAAAATATAAAGAGAAGGAGATGACGCCATGATTCATCACACATGGGCGACCCGGCCGACGATCAAAAAAGTAAAGTGCGTTCACACGAACGCGGAAAAATACATGGTCAGCAATGTATTGACGCCGGGCAAAGTATATGAAGTAAAAAACGAAACCGACGAGTTTTATTTTGTCATTGACAACAGCGGAAAAGTCGGCGGGTTTTACAAAGATTATTTTGAGGAAGTCAAGTGATCGCGCCAATCACCAAGAAAAAACGGATGTCCGAAACAGGGCATCCGTTTTTTCGATCAGCCGGCGGCGCTTTGTTCCGCCGTCGGCGGCCGCAACCGGCTTGCCGGCAGCGTGATCGTCAACGTCGTCCCTTTTTGTACGGCGCTTTCGATCGTCCACGTTCCTCCCATTTGTTCGATGATTTTGACGGCGACCATCGCACCAAGCCCAGTGCCTTTTTCTTTTGTGCTGAAGTATGGCTCGCCGAAGCGGCGCACTTGTTCTTTCGTCATGCCAACGCCGTTGTCGGAAATGGTGATGACGACTGATGCCCCCCGGTTCTCGGCCGCAACATGGAGCGTGCCGCCGTTCGGCATCGCCTCAATGCTGTTTTTCAACAAGTTGAGAAAACACTGTTGGAAATATTGTACGTTTCCGATAACGACACCATGTTCGAGGGAAGAGGATACATGGATCGAATGCATATGCGCCATTGGCGTAATCATTTGCAGCACTTTCTGAAGCTGGGTGGCGACATCAATCGGCTCGGTCTCTTTTGGCGCCGGTTTGGCAAACGTCAAATAGTCGCGGATGATGGCTTCCGCCCGCTCGAGTTCCTCTAAGGCGATGCGAATGTACCGCTCTTCGGTTTCGCGCGGCAGCCGACCCGTTTGCAGCAGCTGGATGAATCCTTTGACGACGGTGAGCGGGTTGCGGATTTCATGGGAAATGCTCGCTGCCATTTGGCTGACGATCTCCATTTTTTCCATCTTCATCAGCTCCGCTCGAGCGAGCTGCGCCTCATGAAGCGTCTCCATCAAATAGACAGCGAACATCATGACGAACGGCGGCATTATAATGAAATACGCGATATACGGCCTCGTTACCGGAAAATCAGCAATCATCACGGCGACAAATGTCGTCAGCACCGCGAGCAAAAACGTCAGCCACAGCGCAGTCAGCAGCTTGCCGGACCGGGGCAGTTTCCGAAACAGCGGGGCGGCGGCGGCCGCTGCCGCGAACATAATGGCATAGACGACCACTGTAAGTGGCTGAAAACCGTACAATATGGTGCGCGCACCCATCAAGAAAACAAACAGCACCGCCCCGACCGCGCCGCCGCCATACAATGTTCCAAGCAAAAACGGAATTTGCCGGAAATCATGGACGCACAGCGGATCCATGTAAATCGGAAATTTCATGCACAACACGGCCGCCAACGCCAAACAAACCCCAAGCAGCGCCCGGCCATAGAGCGGGCGCTGCCGGATCGCTCGACTATGGTCATAAATAAAGGAAAAGGCAAAGATCGTGACCAAAATATAAAATAAGTTGTTCAAGACGTGCTGGTTAATGTATAAACCGGCCATACGAAAAATCTCCTAACTGAATAGACATCATCACCTTTCATTATAGCGGAAAGAGATTGAAAGAAAAATATGCATTGGCTATGTCCGGTCTTTCAGCAGCCAAACCGCCAAGGCGCCAAGGAGCGGCAGCGAGCGTAAACGAAGCCGCCGTCGAGCGCAAAATCGGAAAGAGCGCCGGGATGACCGCCTGCATCGCATCGTTCAAAAAGTGGCCGAGGCTGATGCGAACAAAATCGGGTAGACGGTCATGCTGACGGCGCTTGTTCGTTCCGTATGAACCCCCATCGTTCTCCCCCGTTCCAACCATAGATCTTAATATGGCTAAATTATACTTGATCCTTGCCACCAGAGAAAGCCCCATTTCCCAGCGTGAGCGCAGGCAAGAGGGCGCTTCATTTTTGTCTTTTCAATCGCCAGCGCGGTAATTCAGCTTTTCTTTTCCAGATGCACTGATGACGAGCTCGACGTTTACGAATAGCGTGTTGTTATGGAGTGGGATGAGGCCGTTGATCTGATGTTTTTTCCAGAGATCCGGACGCTGGCGATACAGTTGCTCCGCTAGATTCAATATATCGATCTGTTGCTCTTTCCCAAGTTTATATAAGCGGTGGATTTCTTGTTTCACCGTTTGTTCCGCCAGTTTGGTCAGTTGTTTTCGTGAGAGCGGTTCACGCAGTTCGAGGAGATTTCCTTGCGCCTTGACGTTTACAGTAAAAGCATACTTTCCGTTCTTCACGTCGACCGACCACTTCGTTGTTGGATTATGGACGATTAGGGAGGCAACGGTTTTCTCTTTTTGCTTGACATAAATCGGGGTGCGCCGAACGTCCTGCTCCAACCAACGAAGCCCTTGCAAATCGGAACGGCCCTCGCATCCTTGCAGGCGGTAATCGTGAAGAAAACAAATGCCGGATATAGCCAACATTTGTTTTGGCTTCTTATTTTCCACCCAACGATTGTCTTCAATTGTTAAATAAGGGAGTCTAGCTACATCAGCTTTTTCATCCATCGCAGTAATCAATCGGCTGAGACGGATCGGGCGGATAAACGAACTTTGCTGGAAGATTTCCTCAGGATTGGACAACAGTGAATAATATGAGGAAGCATTGAGCAACGGTGTTGCTTGAAATAAGTCGGAAATCGGCTCATCGGTCGCGTACACCCACGCCGTATGGCGAATTTCATTGTAACGGTTCAGCACGTCGATCACATCGGCTACGATGTCTTTTTGCAAGGCCCGTTTCGTAAAGACAATGCTTTTTACATGGCCCCATGACACCCTTTGTTGAATGGAAGGGTAGATTTTGTCGGTCGCGATATTAAACGTTTCGCCAGCGGCTTTGCCGACGGAAATCGCCGCTTTTTCTCTGCCGCCCCCCGCTTCGACTTTGGCAAGGGCGGTGAAATCGATCAATTGCACGTAGGCGATTACTTGGCCATCTTTGTAGTCGATCCCGATTGAATGAATGTAGACAACGTGATCGATGTTGCGTGTGTCCCAGCAACCGCCAAGCAGCATGATAGAGGCGATGATGGGAATGACTCGCTTCCTCATTTTCGTTCCCTCTCTTTTGCAATGAGATCATTTGGACGGACAATGCGGTCGCGCGTGCGGAACTGCTTCCATGTGCTCGGGATAAACACTTTCCTGATATCTTTGGACGGCGGCGCCAGCGGCGTCAAGTACGGAATGCCGCAGGTGCGTAAGTTGACTGCATAAGTCAAGATGAAAAACAGCGACAGAATGAAGCCAAACAGGCCAAGAACGGTGGAAGCCGTCAGGACGATAAACCGCAGCAAGGTGACGCTGCCGGCCATGTTTTGGTTGACGAGCGTGAATGTCGAGATGACGGAAATGGCGGCGATGACGAGTGTGGCCGGGGGGGCAAGCCCGGCGTTGATCGCCGCCTGGCCGATGATTAAGCCGCCGACGACGGACAGCGTCTGCCCGATGGCGATTGGCAGACGCATCCCGGCTTCCTTAAACACCTCAAACAAAATCATCATCACAAACATCTCCAGCGGCACTGGAAGCGGCACTCCTTGGCGCGACAAAATGAGCGTCGCCAATAAGGTGAACGGCAGCTGATCCGGATGGAACGACGTCAAGGCGACCCAGGCGCCCGGCAAATAAATGGCGACCGAAGTGCCGACGAGCCGAAGCAGGCGCTGAAATACGACAAACAAGAAAAACGTGTTGTTATCTTCCGACGTGTTCAGCAAAAACGTTAAATTGCCCGGGCCGATCAAGGCGGTCGGCGCCCCGTCGACCAAGATGATAAAACGGCCGTTGAGGAGCGAATTGACGGCAAAATCGGGCCGCCCGGTATAACCGAACATCGGGAACAAAGAAAACCGGGTGTCAGACAACCACTCCTCAATTTGATTGGTGCTTGTCACCGAGTCGATGTACAAACTGAGCAGACGGCTTCTCACCTCATCGATGATGGTCGTGTTGGCAATATCATCGACATAAAGGAGCCCGACTTTTGTCTGGCTGCGCGTGCCGATGACAAACGGTTCATAGACGAGCCGGTGCGAGCGCAGCCGCTTGCGGATGAGCGCCACGTTTTTGCTGATTTCTTCAATAAATCCATCTTTGGGTCCACGGATCGATACTTCCGTGTTCGGCTCTTCCGGATCGCGGTTTGGCGGGCTGGCGAGCGGCATCGTGTACAAGACATCGGCTTCGTGAAAATAAATGAGCAAATCACCGCTAAACAGCTTGAAGTTGAGATCATCGATCCGCACTTCTTTTCCCATATACTCAAGCGCCGCCGGTTTGCGGGCCTCGATGTCGGCGGCCGAAAAGCATGGATGGTGTTCGCACAGCTCGCGGAACATCGGATAAATGGCCTTTTGCAGCATTTGCGTATCGCACAGTTCTTCACAATAAATAAACAGCAAGTGCACCACAGCCGCCGAGCCGTCAGGCAAAGAGGATGGAATCGCGGCTTCCGTCATGATGACATCCGGGCATTTGGCGTACATCGTGCGCAACGCCTCTTCGGAGATGATGACGGTCTCGAGCCCTGTGTAATCGTCTTTCAACCGCTTGCCTTCGGCGGCGCGCATGGGTCGTTTCATCCTGCCACCCCTCTTTTCTTTTTTCGGTATGCCAACAAAGCGAAACCACTTAACACAACGGACAGCGCAAGACTAAACAGCAGCGATGCCGGCAGCACCCCATGTTTGACAAAATACAAAAACTGTTCATCGCTGACCGGCGCCAGCGCCGCCAATGTGATCGCCAAGTAAAGGACAATGAGCACCCAACGGCGGGTTTGCGGATGGCGGATCGGGAACAGCTCTACAATGAGCGCCATCGACAAGGAGATGCGGATAAAGGCGCCTGATATCCACTGGTAGATCGACATAAAGTCGACATGTTCAATGTACGTCCCTAAACTGACCATCCGCCATTGCTCAAATGCCGGATAGCGAAGGCGCGTCGCCTGCTCGGGGCCAAACTCGGTGATGGCGCCAATCGTCGGCCCGATGCTCAGCCCGGCGGTGAAGAAGGCAATCGCGGCAAGCGCCTTCCATGAAAACGGGCGAGGCAGGCGATGAGAAAGAAACAAAAGAACAATCACTTCCGCATATCCGGCCCCCGCGTACATCATGGCGCGCCATACAGGCTCCATGCCGTGCTCAAGCATTGGTTTGAGCAGTGAATAATCTTTATGCGGTGTGGTCGAGAGCATCACGAAAAAGCCAAACACAATCACGAACGGGCAAATGATCATGGAAGTATTGGCAATCGAGTCGATGCCTTGGTACGAGTTATAAAAACAAACGGCCACGATGACCAAAATCAGCGCCCATCTCGGCGTCGCCATCAAATAAGAGGTGGTGGTAAACGTGACCGTATCGTTTAACGTGACAAAACTATGAAGAAGCAAGAATGCGCTGCTGACACCGGCCATCGCATAAGCAGCCGCGCTCGAAAATCGGGCCTTGAGCCAGTCAAACAGCCGCTCGCCGTTCAGTTGTCGGATGGTGAAATAAAGCAGCGGCAGCCAGAGGAGCAAACCTCCCAACGCTCCCAAGGCGGCGATCCACGCATCGCGGTGGGCGGCCTCAAGCATAAAGGGGATGATGATGACATGATTCATCAGCCCGACCGACAGCATGACCATGAATAACAATTGCAGGGCGCTAAGCGGCTGTCCGTTCATCATGGATCCCTTTCTTTCCATGCAATCTCTAGAACGATAGTGTTTCCAGTCCAGGGGAATTTATCCGCGCAAACGGCAACCCAACAGCGAAACTTCTCAGGCGGCAGGGGGCACAATACAGGGAAGAAAGGGCGAACATCAACGGCATGCAAGGGGGGCGCAGCATGAAATGGCTTCATTTGACGATCGGCGTGAAGATTTCCAGCTGCCGCCCCACCCGGTGTATGTCCCGGTGACGCTGATCCGCGATGGCCAGCTGTTGGCAGACGAATTAGCGGAGCTTGGGAAAACGGAGCAATGGCTGGCCGCCAAACTGCAAAAACAAGGAATTGCCTCGCCAAAAGACGTGTTGATCGCCGAGTGGCTCGAAGGAGATGGGCTGTTTGTTCAGACGTATCAGCCCGCCGAGCGGCAACGGTCAACACGGCGGCAAACGGCGCCGGAATGAGATGAAGAAAGAATCCGGGAATGGATTCTTTCTTTATTTTGGAAAAAATTCTTGCCTTTCTTCCGTTTTATGTGTACTATTGGTTATAGTACGGTTGTAACAACGAGAGGAGGAGGGGAGGATGTTTGAGCTCGATTTACGAAGCCGGCAACCGATTTATGAGCAGCTGATGGAAAAAATGAAAGAAATGATCGTTCGCGAACTATGGCAGCCGCACGATCAGCTGCCATCGGTCAGGACGATGGCGAAACAGCTGATGATCAACCCAAATACGATTCAAAAAGCGTACCGCGAACTGGAGCGCGAAGGCTGGATTTATTCGATTCCAGGGAAAGGCAGTTTCGTCGCCCCGCGTTCAAAAGAACCAAACATCGAGGCGGTCGCCGCGGTCCGTGAGCAGCTTGTCCGCCTTGTCAAGGAAGCACGGTTTTTAGGGGTGACGAATGAGCAGTTATGGCAATGGGTTCGAGAAGGAGAGAAAGAGGGGGAGAATCGTGATTCAACTTGTGGACGTGACGAAAACGTTTGATCGGTTTGCGGCCGTCAAGGGCGCGAACATGATGGTGCCAAAAGGAGCGATTTACGGGCTGCTCGGCCCGAACGGCGCCGGAAAAACGACGCTGCTCAAGATGATGGCCGGCATTCTCCGCCAAGACCGCGGGACGATTACAATTGATGGCGAGGAGTTGTGGGAAAACGTTCAAGTGAAGCAGCGAATTTTATTTTTGCCAGACTTTGTCTACTTTTTTCCGCACGCGACAATTCGGCAAATGGCGGATTTTTACGAGCAACTGTACCCTTCGTTCAGCCGCGGACGGTTTCTGGAATTGCAGTCCGTCTTTGCGCTTGATCCAAACAAAAAGATTCAGCAGTTTTCCAAAGGCATGCAGCGCCAGGCGGCGTTTTGGCTTGCTTTTTCCGTCCGGCCGGACGTGCTTATTATGGATGAGCCGCTTGATGGGCTCGATGCATTCGTCCGCCGTCATGTGAAGCAGCTGCTCATAGAAGAAGTGGCCGAACGGGAGATGACGGTCGTCATTTCGTCGCACAATTTGCGCGAGCTCGAAGATTTATGCGACATCGTCGGATTGATGGCGCAAGGGACCGTACGGATGGAGCGTGATTTAAACGAGCTGCGCGCCGGGATGCATAAGCTGCAAGCCGCCTTTCGCGGCGGGTTTCCGAGCGAGTTGGCCGAACGGCTTGACATCGTGCATCGCGAGGAGCGCGGCAGCATCGTTCTTCTTATTGTCCGCGGGGAAAAGCGGCGCATAGAGGAGACGGTCCGCGCATTTCATCCTCTCATCCTTGATGTGCTGCCGCTGTCGCTTGAAGAAATTTTTATGTATGAAATGGGGGGCGATGCTCATGTCCGTGAAACAGTGGTCGGCTAACCGCGCCATGTGGGGGCAAAATCTTCGTCAAATCGGCTGGATTGCCATCATTCACTGGTTGCTATGGCTGGCGGCGATTGTGCTGCCGATGGCGCTCGCGTATTCTCAATATGACCCAAAGGTCGGCAATATTCCGCAATGGTACAGTGTGTATGATATAGCCAATGGAATGGAAGCGCTGTGCGCTTGGCTCGTTCCGATTTTGGCGGCGGCCGGCGTGGTTCGCTATATGCATGAGAAACGGTCGGCTGATTTCATCCATAGCTTGCCCATCCGCCGCACCGAACTGCTTGCCGGGCAGATGCTTATTGGATGGCTCTTTTTGGCGGTTCCGCTCGTGTTGACCGCCTTGGTTGCGATCGGATGTCTGTACGGACTTGATCTCCCGTGGCCGATTGGAGCGGGGGATGTGGGACGATGGCTTGGCGAGACGCTTGTCATAGAGACGGTGATTTTTGCGCTAGGTGTCATGGTCGGCGTGCTCGTCGGCCAATCGATCGTTCATATTGTGTTAACGAATATTGCTCTCTTTTTTCCGACAGGCATCATGGTGCTGCTGTTTAGCAATTTGCCGTTATGGTTGTATGGATTCCCCGATGGGTACTATTTATCGGGAAATCTGATGGATTGGGCGCTGCCGATTCGTTATGCGATGCTGACGGATCAAGCGATGAGTGCGGGAGAAATCGGGATGTTGCTGCTGTTGTCGCTTCTGTTTTTCGGGGTGTCCATTTGGTTGTACGAGCGGCGGCCGACGGAAGCGGCCGGACAGGCGCTCGCCTTTTCAGTGCTTCGCCCGCTGTTTGTGTATGGAGTGGCGCTTTGCATGTGCTTGACCGGCGGGTTCTACTTTGGACAAGTCCAACGGCAGTGGGGATGGATCATCTTTGGGTATGTTGCGTTTTCGCTTATCGGGTATGCCGTTGCGCAAATGGTCGTGATGAAAACATGGCGTGTTTTTCATAAATGGAAAGGGTATATCGCCTTTGCCGCTGTGATGTCGGTCTTATTTTTGACTGTGCGCCTTGATCCGGTTGGATATGTGAGACACGTTCCGAATTTGTCCGATATTGAGAAAGTCTATTTCGGCCAGTCGGTGATGAATTGGCAAAATCCTAACTTGATGGAAAGAGAGTTTGAAGCATTCGATCAGTTTTTGCGCACGAAGGACAACATCAAAGCTGTCAGGGCGCTTCATGCGCAGCTTGTGCACGATCAGCCGCTCCCGTCACGTTTTGGCAACGTCCGGCCGATTGTGATCGGGTATGTGCTCAAAGACGGCACGCGTCTCCTCCGCCGCTACGAAGTGCCGATTGAACCGTACATGCCGTATTTTCAGCGCATCATGGGCTCAAAAGAATATAAGCGGCAATATTATTTGCTCCTTCGCCCGAGCTATTCTCCGATCCGCCAAGTGACGATCCGCAATGTCGAAACGGGGCGTCCGGTGGTCGTGCTGGCCGATCCGAAGGAGATCGAGTCGTTTGTCCAAGCGCTCAAACAAGATTTGTGGAATGAGCCGGTGGAGGACATCATCGGCGGGGGGAGCATATGGCAGGGGGATATTGAATTGCTGCAAAGCGACGGCGATTCGTTCAGCTTGACGCTGGATGAAAACAGCATCCATGTGCGCCAATGGCTCCAACAGCGGGGGGTGTGGGAGAAAGTAAAAAATGAATAGAGTGTCTAACTGAACGGGCAGGGCAAAGTCCTCTGCCCGTTTCGACTGTTATGGCGCCATCTTTTTTCGCCGCCAAAGCCATACGGTCAACAAATCGATCACCCACAAAAGAAGGAACAGAAATAAGATGAACAGCTCAGGCGTCTCCATGACGCGAAACGGATTGATGACGTTATGGAGCGATTGGTATAACGTCAGTCCCATCAGCCTGTCCATTCCGACGGCGGTAGTGATCAGAAGCAAGAGAAAGGTGAGAGAGACAAAAATGATTTTCAACGCCAGACACCTGCCGCTTTTTGAGGTTAGTGTTTGCTGGCGAGAAGGAAACGATGCGCTGTCGTATACGTTTTTGGCCGCTTGTCTATAATGGATGATAAAATGATGCGGAGCGAGGAGGAGAGGGGCATGCTGTTTCAATGGGGGATGAGCCGGCAGAAAAAGCGAATGGACGTCAAGCAAGAAGGACCGGACCATAGCGGCGAGGCGTCGGATGTCCCGCAAGAGCCGCTTTCTGCTGAACTGGCCGTCAATATTGACATCATTCGCCAAAAGACCGGAGAGAGCAATGATGTTGTCATCCGCCGTTTTGTGTTGGGCCAGGAATGGCAAACCAAGGCGGCTATCATTTTTGTCGACGGGCTTGTTGATGAGAAAAACGTGTACGAGTTTGTGCTGACGCCGCTGCTTCAAGCGTCGTTTCCGCTGGCGCTTGAGGAAAAAGAGCGGTTTCAATGGATCGAGAAAAACCTCGCCGCGGTCGGCGGTGTGAAGCATGTCATCGATTGGGAACACCTGTTTTTGGAGCTGTTTTCCGGAGAGACCATCATCTTGTTGGACGGGGTGCCGTCCGCTGTCAGCGCCAGCACCAAAGGCGGCCAATATCGCGCAGTCGAGGAGCCGCAGACGCAAATCGCCGTCCGCGGGCCGCGCGAGGGGTTTACGGAATCGCTGCGCACAAATACTGCCATGATCCGCCGCCGCATTAGAAATCCCAATCTTTGGCTCGAGACGATGCAAATCGGCACGGTGACGCAGACGGACGTTGCGATCATGTACATTAAGGGAATTGTCAATGAGGGAATTGTGAAGGAAGTTAGGGAGCGCCTGCGCCGCATTGACATTGACAGCGTGCTTGAGTCTGGTTATATCGAGCAGCTGATCGAAGACCAGACGTTTACTACTTTCCCGACAACCTATCATACAGAACGGCCGGATATTGTCGCCGCCAATTTGCTTGAAGGGCGGGTGGCCGTGTTCGTCGAAGGAACGCCGTTTGTTTTATTGGCGCCGGCGGTATTCATCCAATTTTTTCAAGCAGTAGAAGATTATTATGCTCGATTTGATATCGCCACCGCTCTTCGCTTTTTGCGCGTGTTGATTTTCTTTATTTCTCTTGTCGCCCCAGCCATTTATATTGCGTCGACGACGTTTCATCAAGAAATGATCCCGACCCAGCTCGTGATCGCCATTGCTGCCCAGCGCGAGGAGGTGCCGTTTCCGGGATTCGTCGAAGCGCTCGTCATGGAAGTGACGTTTGAAATTTTGCGCGAAGCCGGCGTCCGCCTGCCGCGCGCCGTCGGTCAAGCCGTGTCGATCGTCGGCGCTTTGGTCATCGGCCAGGCGGTGGTGGAGGCAGGACTTGTGTCGTCGGCGATGGTCATTGTCGTGTCGATTACTGCCATCACGAGCTTTGCGACGCCGTCGTTTGCGATCGCCATCTCGGCGCGGCTCATCCTCTTTGGGTTGATGTTTTTGGCCGCCATGTTCGGTTTTTATGGCATTATGATGGGGATTTTGGCGATGATGATTCATTTGTGTAGCTTGCGTTCGTTCGGTGTGCCGTACATGTCGCCGCTTGCCCCGTTCATTCCGACTAACATGGGCGATACGCTGTTTCGTGTACCTACATGGATGTTCCGCGAGCGGCCGCGTCTCATCAATCAGAAAAACATCGTCCGCCAGTCGGGCGATCAAAAACCGGAACCGCCGGCGCCGTCGCGCCAAGAGAAAGGAGATGAATCATGAAGCGGGGAATCGCCATCTTTGTTCTTCTTGTCGTCTGCACTGGGATGCTGGCTGGGTGTTGGAGCAAAAAAGAATTGACCGATTTAGCGTTTATTATTGCCGTCGGTCTGGATAAAACGAAAGACGGCAAGTATTTGGCTTCGTTTCAAGTCGTCAACCCTGGCAACGTCGCCGGCGCGACGCAGCGTGGAGGCGGAGCGGCCGGTGTACCAGTGTCGATTTACACATCGACAGGAGACACGTTGGTTGAGGCGAGTCGAAAAGCGTCGGAAAAGATGTCACGCCTTCTCTATTACGCGCATACAAACTTGGTGGTGATCGGCGAAGAGGTGGCGCGCGAAGGGCTTGACGGAGTGTTTGACGCTCTGGAACGCAACAGCCAATTTCGGATGACAGCTCACCTTGTCATCGCCCATGGTCATTCGGCTAAAGAGGTATTAACGGTGTTGACGCCAGTCGATAAAATTTCCGCCAATCAAATTATCAAAACGCTCGAGTTTTCGGAAATGGTGTGGGGCCAGACGATGAATGTCGACGTTTGGCAAGTGATCCGCGATCTCGCTTCTCCCGGACGCAATCCGGTCATCACCGGCATAAGGATTGAAGGAAATCCGGCGCGCGGCAAACGGCAAACAAACGTTCAATCGTCTGTTCCGGACGCCCGCGTCAGTTTGGACGGCTTGGCGCTGTTTAAAAACGGACGCCTCGTCAAATGGGTGAACGGACCAACGGCGCGCGGCGTCGTCTGGGTGCTCGATCGCATCAAGCAAACAAATGTGACGATTCCTTGGAATGGAAAACAAGAAGTGATCGGCTACCGGACGGTGCGAGCGAAAACGGACGTTGAAGCGACGGTCAAACGCGGCCGACCAGCCGTTTCCGTTCACATCAAGGCGGAAGGGGACGTAAGCGAGGCGCTCGTGCCGATTCATTTGGATGATGCCAAGGTGTTGTTTCAATTGGAAAAAGAAATTGAACGTGACATAAAAAAAGAAGTGAAACAGGCGATTGAAACAGCTCAGCGCGCGCGGACCGATGTTTTGGGATTCGGCGACGCTGTTCACCGCGCCTCCCCGCGTTTGTGGAAGAAAATCCAAAACGAGTGGCACGACCGGTACTTTCCGGAGCTTGACGTCACGGTGACCGCGGACATTTATATCCGCCGCACCGGCTTGCGGAACAAACCGTACATGGAGAAATAGTGAGTCGGACGTGAACGAAGTGGAAGGAAGCAAAGGCGGTGAGGTTTGGTTGGAACCGATCAAAATCAATGCACGCCAGCTGTTCGTTTTAATTGTCTTGTTCGAGCACGGCAGCGCCATCGTTATCCCGCTCGCCGTGAGCGCCAAACAGGACGTGTGGATCGCCATTTTGCTTGGACTGGCGCTCGGACTGCTTGTATTCTCCGTTTATGGGCGCTTGTTCCGCTGCTATCCCGATCAGCCGCTGATCGGTTATATGCAGCACATTGTTGGCGCACCGCTTGGAAAATTGTTAGGGATGATCTATGTAACGTATTTTTTGTATATTGCCGCTCGCGTGTTGCGCGACTTCGGCGAGTTGTTGTTGACGTTTGCCTACCCGGAAACGCCGTTGTTTGTCTTAAACGCCATTATGGCACTGGTTGTCATGTACGGCGCCTATAAAGGATTGGAAGTGCTGGCGCGCACCGGCGAACTGTTTTTGACCCTGCTTTATGTGTTGGCGCTGTCGGGGTTTGTGCTCGTATTGGTTTCCGGGATCGTCGATCTGTCTCAGCTGCAGCCGGTGCTGGAGGAAGGGTGGAACCGAGTGTGGAAAACGGTGTTCACGGAAACGTTGTACGTTCCGTTTGGTGAGATGATCGTGTTTACGATGTTGTTTCCGTATACGAACAACCCCGCGAAAGTGAACCGGGCCGCCATCGCTGGCATGGTGTTGACCGGGTTGAACTTGGCGGTCATTGCCGCGATCAATATGGCTGTTCTCGGCCCGGATGTTGCGTCTCGCTCGTCGTTTCCGCTGCTTGATACGATCCGCCGCGTGCAAGTCGCCCATTTTTTCGAGCGGCTTGATGTTTTTTTTATGATCGCGCTCATTATCGGCGGGTTTTTTAAAATCTCGATCTTTTTTTATGCCGGAGTCGTCGGGGCGGCTCATTTATTCGGCATTTCAAGACATCAACGAATCGTTTATCCGCTTGGGATGCTTGTGTTGCTGCTGTCGGTTGCCATTGCCAGCAACTATGTTGAACACATCCATGAAGGATTGAAAATCGTCACGTGGTACTTGCACATCCCGCTGCAAATCATCATTCCGGTGCTCTTGCTTGTGATTGCGGCGATTCGCCGGCGGTTTGGATCATCGGCAAAATAAGAAAAACGGACTAGAAGATTTATGCGGCAGCAAGCAGGAAAAACCGCAAAAAAACACGAATACAACAATAACCTGTTCCTACGAGGAACAATGGGGCGAAAAGTGGTGCTGAACATGCAACCCGAAGGCGGGGTGGAAACAACCCGGCGCCGATGCGCGTTTTTGTTTCGGGAAGCCGGTGTCAGCTGAAGGCTATTGATTTTGATTATAACGAAAAAGGGTTGAACGATGGTGAAGGCGAATGTACAGGCGATCGATCAGCTAGACGCGGAACAGTTGGGCAGCGGCATGGTGATGACCGACCGTCAACTTTTGATTGTTGCGGTCAGCGAACCGACGCCAAGATGGCTCGGATTTGCCAAAAACGAATTAGTCGGGCGGCCGGTCGGCGTTCTGTTTTCAGCCGAATGGTCGGCCGCGTTGTTGGACGGCATCGCCGAGGCGGTAAAAAAGGACGGATGTTGGCAAGGAGAAGCGCGCCATGTGGCGAAAAGTGGGAAAGCATACATGAGCTGGATGAACGTCTATCGGTTGTCAGGCAGCGAGGGAGAATGGCTCGTTTGGCATTTTGTTGAACAAACCGCTATGCCTCCGGCTGATCGACCGACGCCGTCTGAGTTGCTTGAGGTCATTTACGATTCCGCCCCGTTCGCTGTTGTTCCGGTGGCGGCGGACGGAACCGTGCAAGATTGGGGGCTTAGTGCAGAGCGGCTGTTTGGGCGCCGAAAAGAAGAGGCGGTCGGCCGCCCGATATGGTCGCTTTTTCGCTGCGGCAGCCAAACATGGCTTCCGTTTCCTCCCCAAGAGCAGCGATGCGGCGAAGGGATGGTGCAGCGCCGGGACGGCACGTCCGCAAATGTCGCCTATACGGTCATTCCCGTGCTTCAGGGGGACGGATATATCGTCCTTGTCGAAGACGAGACGAAGCAAAAGCAAAAAGAGGCGGAGCGGCGGCGCCAAGTCGAGCTGGCGAAAAAAATTCAGCACAACTTGTTGACGCCGCTCATTCAAAACGAGGCGGTGACGATGGATGCCGTCTATATTCCATCCGATGATTTGTCAGGCGATATTTACGCGTGCTATCAAATCGATTTATACCGCTACGGGGTAATCGTCATCGATGTGATGGGCCACGGCATTTCGTCGGCCTTGGTGAGCATGCTGCTCCGCTCGCTTTTGCGCGGGTTGATCGTGCGCGTCATTGACCCGGTCTCGGTGGCGAGCGAGCTGGAAAAACATGTGCAAACGTTGTTTCCTGATGAGGACAACGACATCCGCCACCTATTTTCCATGATTTATTTAGTGATTGACACGAAAGAGCGGAAAATTGAATATACGAACGCCGGCCATCCGGCTGGGCTGCTCGTTTTGGACGACGGAAGCGTCCATGAGTTGGACAAAGGCGGTTTGGCGATCGGCAGCCCGTTTTCCTTGCCGTTTGAAAAAGGGGTGATTCATTACGACAAGCGGGCCCGCCTCCTTTTGTATACAGACGGCATTTTAGAGGAGATCGATCCGTCGATTTTGCAAAGCATTGAAAAAATTCGCTCATGCACGCAAATGTACCGCCATTTGCCGGATAAACGCTTCCTCGAGCGTTTAATCAGCCAAGGTCCGCCGCTCGTCAGCCCTTCGGACGACATTTGCTTATTGTCCATCACGGTTCATGGATAGGAGGGGCGCTTGGTAGTGTGTGAATGGATCGTGCGCTGCCGGGCGGACGAGGAAGCGGTTTTGGTTTGCCATCTCCTTGCGGAGCAGGCTGCTTCGTTGTTTGCGGTCCGTGATGCGGAATTGTTTGTGTTGGCGGTGCATGAAGCGGTCGTCAATGCCGTCAAAGCGGTTCAACGGGCGGGGATGGAGGCGGGGACGATTTCGCTCTCCTTTTTTGTCACAAGCGCTGATGTGGCCGTGGCGGTTGAGGACGAGGGCGGCGGCGTTCCAGCGGAAGTGATCGAGCAGCTTGATCAAATGACGCTCTCTGATGTATTGCTCGCCGAATCGGGGCGGGGGCTCTTGCTCATCCGTGAAATTATGGATGACGTTACGTGGGTTGAGCAAAAGGGCGGCCGTCGGATGCTTGTCATGAAAATGAGTCGGAATGCAACATAACTGGCTTTGGTGCCATGATGCACCCATGTGATCGGAACGAATGCGGGTGGTGGCCGAGGGCAAGGCATGGCTGGTCAACGATAGGGGGATACAATGAAACAGCATCGGTTGTCGTTTGAATTGGAAATGGTTGTAGAACGCGCATACGAATGCATCAAGCTAACTGGACGGCTCGCCTATGATACGCAGCTCGCGGCGGAACAAAAGCTGGCGACGGCGGTGGCTGCTGTCAAGCGCCGCCTTGTCGTTGTCGACGTGAGCGGCCTTCGATTTTTGGACAGTACTGGATTAGCGCTCCTTGTCCGCTTTTTTAAGCAAATCGTCAGCGAAAGCCGCGTCATGGCCATCGTCGTCCGGGATAACGCCGCTATCGAAAAGATTTTGCTGATGGCCAAGCTCGACCGGCTGTTGCCGATCGTTGGCGATGAACAACAGCTGTTGTCCCTTGCACCGCCAAGCTCTTTCGACCATATTAGCCAGGAGGCGCTTTATTCGGCATGGCGTCAGCGTTCGTCATAGACATGGCTCTCATGCCGAATCAACTGGAAGATTTCACATTTCGCTGGCCCAAAAGCGTGTCGTCTATTTTTCCGACTGCTGAAGGCAAGCCACAGGCTTGCCTTCGTCGCGCCAAGGTGTGACGGAAGACGGAATAACCACCTGCTTCCCAGACCCATGCATGGGTCTGGAAGCGGTGTTGTTCAGTCACCCGCCAGTCGGGCATCTCGATCGAAACGATTGAACAGACCAGTTGTTCCCCTATTGCCGCCGATGGCCCCCGAGCGATGAGACATTCGTTCGGGGGTTTTGTTCCTCTTGGCCGGGAGCATCTCCGCTTCTGCAAATGCATTCTCATTGTCAAATAAATATTTCGGGTTTAGAATAAAATGATACACAACGATGAACGGCGGCTGGGCCCCGCGATCGGAATGGAGAGGAGAGTGGCGCAGACATGGGGCGGGTGCTGATCTATTTGCGGCCATATGGGAAGTGGATGGCGTTGGCTTGGTTGTTTATGTTGACGGAGCTCATCATCGAGCTTTGGCAGCCGCTGTTGATGGGGAAAATCATCGACGATGGTGTCATGAAACAGGATGTTGCGGCCATTTTCACGTGGGGAGCAGTGATGCTCGGGGCGTCGCTGTTGGCGTTTGCCTCAGGCATCGCCAACTCATTTGCCGCAGCCTACGTCGGTCAGGAGTACGGATTTGCGCTGCGGACGGCGCTGTTTGCCAAAATTCAATCGTTTTCGCTTGCGCGCATCGAGCAGTTGTCGCCGGCCTCGCTCGTCACCCGGATGACGAACGATGTGACCCAAGTGCAAAACATGTTGTTTATGAGTTTGCGCATCGCCTTGCGTGCGCCGCTTCTCGTCGTCTTCGGCGTCGCGATGGCGTTTGTCGTTCATGCGCGCTTGGCGCTCGTTTTGGCGGTGGCTGTTCCTCTGTCCGCTGTTTTTTTATTGTGGGTTGTACAAAAGGCGGCGGCGTCCTTTTCCGCCGTCCAACGAGCGCTTGACCGTGTCAACGGCGTAATGCGTGAAAATTTGGCCGGCATGCGACTCATTAAAGCGTGGATGAGAAAAGAATACGAAGAGGAGCGATTTGCGGCGGCGAACGATGCGCTGATGGAGCGGACAATGAGTGTGCTTCGCCTCGTGGAGACGATCACGCCGGTGTTGCTGATCGTGATGAACACCGCCATTGTCGCCGTTCTCCTTTTTGGCCGCCACTATATCGAGGACGGGACGGCGAGCGCTGGGCAAGTCGTCGCCATCGTCAACTACGCGACGCGGGCGACGGCTGCGTTGTCGATGTTTACATTTATTACGATGGCGTTTTCACGGGCGCGCGCCTCGGCCGCCCGCCTCGCTGAACTTCTTGAAGCCCCGGGCGAGCGACACGGGGCGGATGCGGGCGGCGGTCCGGCCGTTCAGCGCGGGGAAATCCGGTTTGAGCACGTTTCGTTCCGTTATCCGTCGAGTCCGCGCGAGGCGCTTTCGGACGTGTCGTTCGTCATCCGTCCGCATGAGACAGCCGCCATTTTAGGAGCGACAGGGGCCGGCAAATCGACGCTTCTTCAGCTGATTCCCCGGTTGTACGAACCAAGCGGCGGGCGCGTGTTGATTGATGGCGTCGATGTGCGCGAGTTTTCCGCCGAACAGCTGCGGACGGCGGTGCGCTTTGTCCCGCAGGAAGTGCTGCTGTTTTCAGGGACGGTCGCGGACAATCTCCGCTTTGGCAACATCACTGCGTCGATGGAAGAACTTGTGCAAGCGGCTCGCGATGCACAAATTCATGAAACCATCACTCGGTTTCCGGATGGATACGACGCACGGATCGGTCAAAAGGGTGTCAATTTATCAGGCGGGCAAAAGCAGCGGCTGTCGATCGCCCGCGCCTTGGTGGGGCAACCGCGCGTTTTGCTTTTGGATGACAGCACAAGCGCGCTCGATGCAGAGACGGAAGCAAAGCTGCTCGCAGCGTTGCGGAAGTATGCATGCACGACGGTGATGGTGACGCAAAAGGTGAGCACCGCGATGGCGGCGGATACGATTTTGCTTTTGGAAGACGGCCGCCTGATCGCACAAGGAAGCCATGAACAACTGCTGGCGACGAGCGACCTGTATCGACGCATCGTCGCCACGCAGGAAGGAAAGAAGGGATCGGTGGATGTCACTACGGCATAGTCCGCACGGAGCGCGTGTTGGCGCAAGTCCGCAGCGGGCGAAAAACAGCGTTGGCACGTTGCGTCGGCTATGGGCCTTTATCGCTCCGCAAAAGCGAAAGCTGTTTGCGGCCGTGGCTATGGTGATGGCCAGCTCGGCGTTGGCGCTTGCTGGGCCGTATGTCGTTGGCCGGGCGGTTGATTCGTACATTGTGGAACGAAAAACGGATGGATTTTTCGCAACGCTCATTTTGCTTCTGGCCATTTATTTGGCCCTTGGGGCGGCGACGTTTTGGCAAAACTATTGGATGATCGATGTCGGCCAGCGGACGGTGCGCAGCATTCGCGAGCGGTTGTTTCATCATTTTCATGAGCTGCCGATTTCGTTTTTTGACCGACGCCAGCAAGGCGAACTCATGAGCCGGATTACAAACGACATCGACAATATGAGCCAGACATTTAACAGCACGGTTGTCCAGGTCGTCTCGAGCACGTTGACGTTGATGGGCGCTATGGTGGTTATGCTTTCACAAAGCGTTGTGTTGACAATCGTAACGCTTGTTGTCGTGCCGCTCATGTATGTGGGCATGCGCTGGATCACCAACCGGACGCGGGTGCGTTTCCGTGAGCAGCAACGGGCGCTCGGAGAGATGAACGGCTTTATCGAAGAGGTCATTTCCGGACAGAAAGTGGTGAAGCTGTTTTCCCAAGAAGAGCGGATGGAGGAGGAATTGGCGCGCAAAAATGCCGAGCTGAAACAAGCCGGTTTTTGGGCGCAAACGTATTCCGGCTTTATTCCGAAGCTGATGAACTTTTTAAACAACTTGAGCTTCGGCTTGATTGCCGTTGTCGGCGGATGGCTGGCGGCGAAAGGGACGATATCGGTCGGGACGATCGTCGTGTTTGTCGAATACGCCCGCCAGTTTACCAGACCGCTTAATGACCTGGCCAATCAATGGAACACACTGCTGTCGGCGTTGGCCGGCGCCGAGCGGGTGTTGGAAATTTTGGATTTGCCGGAGGAAGAGGAAGACGAGCGGGAAGCGGTGGTCTTGGACCGGCTTGATGGACGCATTGAGTTTCGTCAAGTCGTCTTTTCTTACGACAAACAGCGTCCGGCGCTTCGTGATGTCACGTTTTCCGTCTCACCCGGGGAGACGGTCGCGCTTGTCGGTCCAACTGGAGCCGGCAAAACGACCGTATTGCAGCTGTTGCCCCGCTTTTACGATCCGGACGAAGGCGTCATTTTGATCGATGGACGCGACAGCCGGACGATCAAGCGAGCAAGTTTGCGCCGCCACATGGCGTTTGTGCTTCAAGATGCGTTTTTGTTCGCCGGAACGATCCGCGACAACATTCGCTACGGCCGGCTTGAGGCGACCGATGAAGAAGTCGAGGAGGCGGCGCGCCAGGCGAACGCCCACTCGTTTATTATGAAGCTGCCGAACGGCTATGACACCGTTTTGACCTCGGGAGGAGGCGGGATCAGCCAAGGGCAGCGGCAGCTGTTGGCGATCGCCCGGGCGATGATCGCCGACCCGGCCATTTTGATTTTGGACGAAGCGACGAGCAACATCGATACAGTGACCGAAGTGCGCATTCAAGAAGCGCTCGCCCGGCTCATGAACGGGCGGACATGTTTTGTCATCGCCCATCGGTTGAACACGATTCAACATGCCGACCGCATCGTTGTGCTCAACGAAGGCAACGTGATCGAACAAGGAACGCATGAAGAGCTGTTGGAAGCAAAAGGATTTTACTTCCAATTGTATCAGCGCTATTGGTTGCGCAATGTGCAACAGGCATAACTGTATGGTGTTCACGTTTGCGGAGGACTTCAGATGAATGCGTGTCTCCTCCATGCGAACTCGAGTGCTCAGGAAAGGAAGAGTGGGTCAACTACCCCCACTTCGCTAACGCTTGAAGTGGGGGCTTGCAACTCCCCAGAAGTGCGAGCGGACTTCGTCCTCCTTCCTTGACTTGGGGTTGCATCAGGGGCAGGTTGACAGCTGCCCAACGACGCAGGTCATGCCTGTGTCGTTCCTTCAACGATGTACTCTATTCCTTTTCGTTGAAGGTTCATAGCACCAAT
>NZ_PIJG01000049.1:0-24418 GCF_002809955.1 Geobacillus sp. Manikaran-105 | reverse complement strand
ATCCTATTTTCAGCAAAATATAGTTAAGGCGATTCATCTCCCACTTACTCCGCTTCGCTTCGTTGAAGTGGGAGTCTTCTCGCCTAATTAAGATAAATCCTTCATGAAAATCGCCAAGAAGGGCGCCGCGGCGATGACGATCCTCCGATGTATATTCTTGAAACTGCTCGAGCGGCATGCCTTGCTGTTCATACTCCAGCAGCTTCTCGACATACGGCGTGCGCATGACGCGGCGGATGCGCCCGACCGAGCGGCCGACGATGACCGTTTCATTTTCTTTCGCCTCGACAAGCCGCCGTTTATACGCGTCATGAAACGGCGCTTCCTTCGTGGCCACCAGCCTTGTGCCAAGCTGCACCCCTTGGGCGCCGAGAGCGAAGGCGGCGAGCAGCCCGCGCCCATCGCCGATGCCGCCCGCGGCGACGACGGGGATGCGGACGGCGCTGGCGACTTGCGGAATGAGCGTCATCGTCGTCAACTCAAGCGGCGAGTTGATGCCTGCCGCCTCATACCCCTCGGCGACGACGAGATCCGCTCCAGCCGCTTCCGCTTTTTGCGCTTGGTTGACCGAGGCGACGACGACAAGCACCTTGATGCCATGTTCCGCAAAACGCGGAATCCACGGCGCCGGATTGCCGGCGGAAAGGGAAACGACCGGCACTTGATGGCGGATGACGAGTTCGGCGATCTCCGCGGCGTGCGGCGTCACTTGAAGCGGAATGTTCACCGCAAACGGACGGTTGGTGCGCCGCTTCGTTTCAACGATCAGCGCCTCCACCTCATCGGGCGTCATCGTTCCGGCTCCGATCGTTCCAAGCCCCCCCCGCTTCCGATACGGCGCTCGCCAACTCGGCGTTGCTGATGTTGCCCATCCCCCCTTGAATGATCGGATAACGAAGGTCGAGCAAACGGCAAATATCATTCATTATGATCACACCTTTTAGAAATATTAAGTCCATGTTTCTAATCCTATGGTTAATTTTGCATTGCTGCTCGAATAAAATCATATACCGGTTTAATCATTTTCGGTCCCCCATTGTAAGTAGTACCATTGATACGAAAGCTCCCTCTATGAACAGCAATGATTTCGTTTGATGAGTTTAGTAAAGAGGAACCGGATTGTCCATTATAAGTATCAATCTGATAAAATGCAAGCTCACCGGTTTCTTTGGAAACGGAGCCAGCCATTCCCCATTGAGATATTTCCTTATACTGTTCGATTTTATCCCCTGGATATCCATAAATTTTTACTGACGTACCTTGAATGTTAGATACTTGTCTTAATGGAAGATATCCGACTACATCACCAATATTTTTTCCTAAATATGTGCTAAGCTTAAGAACTGCAAAGTCTTGAGTTGGGTCTCCTGTTTGAATATAGTTGCTCGTAATATAATAATCTACTATTTGATACACACCGTATGAATATATATTATTATTCATGGCGGGATATACATAACCATTTATCGCGCCGGACTGATTCACAACGTCCATAACACAATGTGCATTTGTAAGAACTTTATCTTTTCCGATAACAGTTCCTGTGCAAGCATACCAACCGTCTCTAAATTCCAATTCAATGTACGCAATTTGTCTGTAAGGGGCGACTGAAGTATTGGAGACTTTTGCACGGCCATCAGCACCAATCACAACCTGAGGAAAATATTGATTTGGAGATTTATCACCGATATATGTTGTTTCAGGGTTTAAATTATATTTGTAAGGCTTACTTTTTTTGAAATCTCCTGAATCCGTGATAAAGACGCGTTCAAAGCTGCCAAGAAAGGGTTCTTCACCTAATAGGTGAACATTCGAAATGGAGTCGAAGTCTCGACACGATTGGGTTTCCCAGCATTTTTGATACACTTCTGTCACGGATTCAGGAAATCTGTATTTATCTCTGCTTTTGGAAGAACTTCACCGGTTCCTTCTGATCCTTCGGTGACCAAAACTCTTGAATTCTTTAACTTTTTCATGTAATCTTCATACTTAATGATTTCACCTTTTGAATTAATCATGTCATAAGCATTATTACTGTTTTTTTGAGCAAGAACGGTTGCCGGGATATTCATTATAGACGACATAATAACTCATATTTCGCAACCTTTGCATAATATACAAAAAATAAATAAAAATAAATTTTTATACAAATATTGTAAAATAACTAATTTTTATTCACTCAAATCAGGCTTATTTTGAATTTTTATTCAGGGTGCGAAATGTGAGTAATAAACCCAATCATTACAAAAATGATAAATACAATTTTTTTCATTAAAGTAAGCCCCCTTATAAAATTCCAAAACTATAGCACCGAGATAATTTATATGTTTCAATTATATTGAACAGGCTCAATTTTCGTAACTTTGATTTTACTAGGATACGACTCTAAAACCTCTGAGTACCACACTCTGACCTTTTGCCCGTTTTTTATTCCTCCCAAAGCACCAGCTCCCGTAATCCATAACTTACTCATATGGTATTTTCTTCTTAATTCCTGTATTGATAATTTATTGGCGTCGTCCTGAATAAAATCTTGATCTTCAACTAAATAGACCTCCCCTTCTTTCATAATAATAAAACCTTCTGAAACAGTTGCTTGATTAGGAGATCGATTCGCGCTATATTCACTAAAGAAGAATAATAATGCTATGGAACACAAAATAATACTCACCAAGATATATCTCCTCATACCATCCCCCCAGCAATTTCGTTTCCCGGTCCATCGTTATGAACAAATTTCCCTTTCAGGACAGAATAACACACTAATGAACATTGATGATCCCAAGTGCATTCACGTCTTTGATACCGAACTAGCCAGCTCGGCGTTGCTGATGTTGTCCATCACCCCCTTGTGATTGGATAACGAAGATCAGAAAACGACAAACATCATTCATTATATTCAACAAACGTGAAAAAAACGTTATACATTAACAATACCATATTTTTATGAAAATGAGAATAATTTGAGTGTAACTTGAACGTTCTCCCACCTACACTAATGTTTCGAAGTGGGGGATTCTTGGTAACATCCGCTCTTCGGTAGGTTGTTCACCAAGCCATCCCCGTGCATCCCACAGTTCGACTTCCCTACAACGACAACAAACGAAGCCCTTCATTCAGGATATTTCGGGCGGCGTTATGGTTCCGGTCATGTTCGGCTCCACCGTTCGGGCACACCCACTTGCAGATGCCAAGCCACTTCATCTCAACCTGCCGATGCCGGTAGCGCGAGCACAATTAGCTGGACGGGAAGATGCTCGCGACACGAGCCACCACCCGCCCGTACCATGTCGTTTTATACTCAAGCATATTGAGAAAACGCCCCCACGCGGAATCGGAAATGGATTTGGCAAACTTGCCGTTTTTTTGCATGCTCCGCACACGCAAATCCTCCACGTACACCACTTGGTTTTCACGGATCGAGCGGGTGGACAACTGATGCAGGAAATCGTTCCGGCAATTGGTGATTTTTTCATGAAGACAGCACATTCGGAGGCAACTTTCCTCTTTCACACTCCTATACCAAACACTCCATAAACGGCAACCGGGATGCCCAGCTGCTGTTGCGCCGTGCATCCCGGTTCATTCCACGGAGGTCTCTTCCTCTTCTTTTTTGTCAAGCTCTGCCCCTTCTTGAAACACCGCTTCAAAGAAACGGCTAGCCGGCGCGGCGAGCTGTTGGTAATAGTCATTGAACAAGGCGGCGGCATGGCTTCCCATCCACTCGTTCGGCAGCAGCTCTTCCGGCAAGCCAGGGTCGATGAACAAAAATTTTCGGTATTCATGGACGAGCTTCGTCCGCTCGACAAAACAGTCCGCATCCGACATTTCGCCGCGCTCGATTTTATGTTTGTCAATCACATATTTTTGACTGTAGACCGCAATAAACTGCTCGTATTTTTGGTTGATCTCATCCAAGTTCCAGCACTTTTCCACAAGCTGCTTGTTCGTATGCGGACCGTCGTATTCGGCCAAAAAGAAGTCGACATACGGGCGGATGTCGTACTTGTCGATCAAGTCGTACACTTGTTGCTCCAAATTGTTCGGGGACATCCAGCAGCTGTTGGACATCGTGCCGAACCCGCTCCAAACAAGCTCCTTTCGCAGTTCGTCGCGCAAATGCCGCTTCTCCTCAGGAATCGTATAGATCAGGATCCGCCATTTCCCGTCCCAATGCTCGGGACGCGTTTTGTAAATGCGCCGCGCCGCCTCTTCCATCCGCTTGACGCCGCGCGCCGTAAGGGAATAGTAGCTTTTATTGCCGCGTTTTTCTGCCTGAATCCATCCTTGCTTGCTCATGCGCGACACCGCCGCCCGCACCGCTTGGTCGTTATGGCCGAATTCGCGAAGGAGGCGGATGAGGCTCCCGATCCAAATTTCACCGCCGTAGCGGCGGATGTAGTCGCCGTAAATGGTAAAAATGAGTGAGCGCGTATTCATCCAATGAAACTCCCTTTATCTTGTTTTCGAACTATAATCGTAACAAACTTTTATCACGCTGGCAAGACGGACGAAAAACAAACGGAATAAAAAAGAGCCGCACCGCTAAAAAGCAGGCGGCTCTCGGCGGCGCGCCAACGGGCGGCCGCAGCCCGATCCGGCGTCATTTCGCCAAACCGCCGCGACAAGGCCGGCCTAGCGAAATACCCTCACCGTTCGTCTGCGTTTT
The DNA here is from genome assembly GCF_002809955.1 of Geobacillus sp. Manikaran-105. Lineage (NCBI taxonomy): Bacteria > Bacillati > Bacillota > Bacilli > Caryophanales > Anoxybacillaceae > Geobacillus > Geobacillus sp. Manikaran-105. The sequence continues at coordinate 19,749 of NZ_PIJG01000049.1, read as the reverse complement.
TCACAATGGTGGCGATTCCTTGGCCGACGCCAATGCACATCGTTGCCAAGCCATAGGTGACGCCGCGTTTTCGCATTTCGTAAATCAATGTCGTCAAAATGCGGGCGCCGCTCGCGCCAAGCGGATGGCCAAGGGCAATCGCTCCCCCGTTGACGTTCACTTTCGCCCGATCGAGCTCAAGCTGCCGGATGCATTCCAGCGCTTGCGAGGCAAACGCCTCGTTCAGCTCGACAAGCCCGATGTCGTCAAGCGACAACCCGGCGCGGCGCAACGCTTTGCGCGTCGCAAAAACCGGGCCGATTCCCATGACGGCCGGTTCAACGCCGGCGACCGCTGAAGTGACATAGGCAGCCAGCGGCTTGAGTCCGAGTTCTTTTGCCTTTTCGGCGCTCATTAACAAAAGCGCCGCCCCCCCGTCGTTAATGCCGGACGAGTTGCCGGCTGTCACCGTGCCGTTTTCAAACAACGGCGGTAGCTTCGCCAGCTTCTCCAACGTCGTATCCGGACGCGGATGCTCGTCTTTATCGACGACAACGCGGTTGCCTTTTCGATCGTGGTATACAACCGGCACGAGTTCATCCGCAAACCGATTCGTTTCGATCGCTTGTTTCGCTTTCATTTGGCTTTCGTAGGCAAACTCATCTTGCGCCTCGCGCGTCACGCCGAACCGCTTCGCTACGTTTTCCGCCGTCTGCGGCATGCTGTCGGTGCCGTACATTTCGTGCATTTTCGGATTGATAAAGCGCCAGCCAATCGTCGTATCGTACATCTCGATGTTGCCGCGCGGGAAATCGCTTGCCGGTTTCGGCATGACAAACGGAGCGCGCGTCATGCTTTCCACGCCGCCCGCGATCATGATATCCGCCTCTCCAGCCAAAATCGCCCGCGCCGCATAATTGACCGCATCAAGCCCTGAACCGCACAGCCGGTTGACCGTCACCCCTGCGACTTCAATGGGCAGCCCGGCCAACAGCGCCGCCATGCGGGCGACGTTGCGGTTGTCCTCGCCGGCTTGGTTGGCGTTGCCAAAAACGACATCATCAATTTGTTCGACCGGCAAACCCGGATTTCGCTCGATAAGCGCCCGGATGACAACAGCCGCTAAATCATCCGGCCTGACGTCTTTCAACGCGCCCTTGTAGCGGCCAATCGGTGTGCGCACCGCATCGACAATCACAACTTCTCTGTTCATATTCTCCCCCATCCTTTTTCGACAGATCAGCCGTTTTCCCGATTCGTATAGTCATAGACGCCGCGGCCGGTTTTGCGGCCAAGCCGCCCCGCTTTGACGTATTGCTCCAAAAGCGGCGCCGGGCGGTATTTTTCTCCGAGTTTTTCGTGCAAATATTTTAAGTTGTTCAATCTCGTATCGAGCCCAACTAAATCCGCGAGCTCAAACGGACCCATCGGGAAATTGAGGCCGAGCTTGATCGCCTTGTCGATCTCTTCGGGCGTCCCGACCCCTTCTTGCAGCATATAAAACGCTTCATTGCCGACAAGGGCGCTGATCCGGCTCGTGACGAATCCCGGAAATTCATTGACGACAACGGTTTCTTTCCCCATCCGCGCGGCGACTTCCTTCGCCATTTGCGCCGTTTCGTCGCTCGTCTCCAACCCGCGGATGATTTCCACAAGCTTCATTTTATGAACCGGGTTGAAAAAATGCATGGCGATCACCCGCTCCGGCCGTTTGGTGAACGAACCGATTTCGGTCGGGCTCATGGTGGACGTATTCGTCGCAAAATAGCACCACGCCGGCGCATGAGCGTCAATCGTCTCGAACACTTGCTTTTTCCATTCAAGTTTTTCCGGCACGGCCTCGATCACCAAATCGGCATCGCGCACAGCGGCCGCCAAATCAAGTGAATACGACAGGCGCGCCTCGGCTTCTTGCCGCTCGCTGTCGGTCAATTTCCCTCGAGCGACCGCCTGTTCAAAAATCGAAGCAATCTCCTTCTGGGCGCTCTCCAATTGTTCTTGCTTAATGTCCACTAAGGTCGTCTGGAACCCGCCGACAGCGCCGACATAAGCAATGCCTCTCCCCATCACGCCGCTGCCGACGACAACAAGGCGTTCGATCATCGTCTTCCCCCTCCCGTGTGTTGATGTACGGTGGCTGATGCATCGAGCTAGCGTTCTCTCTCACCAAGCGGCGGACGCCGTCAAATGAATGGGCACCCCATCACGCGCGACGGGGTGCTCAGCAAACGGACAGGCGCGTCTCTCCACGCTTGCCCTAACCGGCTCTTGCCTTCAAGGGCGGCAAACTGAACGTTGCGTCCAAGGACGCGACCCGCTCTCGTATGTTGGCAAACGCAAAACGGAGAAAATCTTAGACGCCAAACGGATTAAGCGGACGCGGCCCGTAATACGACAGCACGCTTTTCGTTTCTGTGTACAAATCAAGCGCCTCGACAGACAGCTCGCGCCCGAATCCGGACTGTTTGTAGCCGCCAAACGGCGTGCCTGGGAAGGCGGAGAATGGGCTGTTGACCATGACAATGCCGGAACGCAGCTGCTTCGCTACGCGAACGGCGCGGCCATAATCTTTCGTCCAAACGGCGGCGGCCAGCCCATAGTCGCTATCGTTCGCCAATTCAACGGCTTCGGCTTCATCGCGGAATTTCATCACGACGACAACCGGTCCGAAAATTTCTTCACGAACCGCTTTCATTTGATGGTTCACGTTCGTCAAAATCGTCGGTTCATACCAGTAACCGTTTTCAAATCCCTCGACTACCGCTTCTTTCCCTCCGGCAACGATCGTCGCTCCATCCGCGACCGCCGATTGCACGTATTCGTCAATCACTTCCAGCTGCCCGCGGCTGATGATCGCCCCGACATGCGTGCCGGCATCAAACGGGTTGCCGAGTTTCAGCTGCTTCGTTTTGGCCACGAACGCTTCCATAAAGGCGTCATAAATGCTTTCATGCACATACAAGCGAGAGCGTGCCTCGCACGATTGTCCGCTGTTGTAGAAAATGCCGAACAATGAGCCGGCGACAGCGGCTTCTAAATCAGCGTCCGCAAATACAAGGCTCGGCGATTTGCCGCCCAGCTCGAGCGTCACCCGTTTTAATGTTTTCGACGCCTTCTCCATAATTTCCTTCCCGACCGGCGTCGATCTGGTAAACGCGACTTTGTCGACGAGCGGATGCTCCACCAAATAGTCCCCGACTTCCGCCCCGGCGCCGGTCACCACATTGACGACCCCTTCCGGCACCCCGGCCTCGTGGCAAATTTCCGCCAGCACCAGGCAGGTGAGCGGCGTCAGCGACGCCGGTTTGACGACAACCGAACATCCTGCGGCAAGAGCAGGCGCGATTTTCCAAGCCGCCATCATGAGCGGGTAGTTCCACGGAATGATTTGGGCGCACACGCCAACCGGCTCTTTTTCCGTATAGTTGTGAAACGCCCCTGGCATCGGGTTGACCGCCCCGCGGTGGCCAATGATCGCTCCGGCAAAAAACTCAAAGTCTTCAATGGCTTGCATTACTTGTCCTTGAGCTGCTGACAGTGCTTTTCCGGTATTCAAAATTTCCAATTCCACCAATTCATTGAAACGTTCGCGCATGATGGATGCAATTTGGTACAAGATGCGGGCGCGTTTTTGCACTGGGAAATGGCGCCATTTCCCATGATCAAACGCCCGCCGCGCCGCCTGCACCGCCCGTTCGGCGTCCTCGCGCGTCCCTTTGGCGACGCGGGCGACCGGTTCGCCAGTGGCCGGATTGATCACTTCAAACGTCTCTCCCGAAGCGCTTTCCACCCGCTCCCCGTTCACAATCAAATGATAGAAATCGCGTTTGGTCGGCATCGGTTCCATTTTCTTTTGTTTCACAGTCGCCATCGTTTCATCCCCCTTGCTTAGTTTCCTCGGAATAATGGTTTTCGTTTTTCAAAGAACGCCTTGACGCCTTCGCGGTGATCTGCCGTCATGCCGGCAATGCGTTGGCATTCCGCTTCCCGTTCCAAGTAGCGGTCAAACGTCGTTTCTTCGCCTTCGCGAAGCAGCCGTTTGATGAGTCCAATCGCCTTCGTTGGCATGGCAGCGAGCCGCTCGGCAAACTGCTTGACTCCCTCCTCCCACTCGGAGAGAGGAATGACCTTGGTCGCCAGCCCGAGCGAGGCGGCCTGTTCAGCGGAGATTTTATCCCCGAGCACCGCCAGCTCAAGCGCCTTCGCCCGTCCGACGAGGCGCGGCAAATAGTACAGATGGCCCGCATCCGGCACAAGACCGACGTGAATAAACGCAGGAGCGAAACTCGCTTTTTCCGAAAGAAGCCGGAAGAGCGCTGCTTTTTCCTCCTCACTCATTCGCCGGATATAGTCCCGCTTCACGACCCAAAGGTCCGCGACCGGCTCGCGGCGCATAAAGTTTTCCTGCGCCATCACGAGCGCGATCTCCTCATTAGGGGCAAGCAGACTGAATTGATGCTGCATCGGCGCATCCGGCGCTTTGCGGCTGAACACTTCAAACACTTGATAAAATCCTTGTTCTTTCCCCGCCATGGCCATCCCTCCTCATCCGGCCGTCCGTACGGCGCTGAGCGCCTCCCGCACCCACGCGTTCTGCTTATACGCCGTCCGCCGAAGCTCAAGCCGCTCCTGCGACTTCGGTCCGTTGTTGCGGATGATTTCTTTAAACCGCTCCCAATCCGGCTGCCGGTAAATCCATTGGCCCTTCTCTTTGTCAAAATGCATGGTCTCATCAGGAATCTTCAGTCCGAGCGCCCAAATGCGCGACACATATTTCGTAAAGAAGTCTTGGCGCAGTTGTTCATTCGTTTTCGTGCGGATGCGGTATTTGATCGTGATGTCTTGCTTCGAAGTTCCCGTCGTATCGGCCGTCGGCGGACCGAAAAACATAAGCAGCGCCTCCCACCAACGGTTGAGCGCCTCTTGCAGCATCTCTTTCTGCTCCTTCGTCCCTTCGGCGAGCGCCAAAATGATCGACTCGCCGTGCTGGGCGTGAAACACTTCCTCGGCGCAAATGCGCTTCAGCGCCCGCGCATACGGTCCGTATGAGGCATCCAATCACATGCCTTCATATCAAAAATAAATGAAAGAGGCGGAAAAACCGCCTCTTTTGATCCTGATCGTCTAATGGCGTCCCTCGCGCGCTTGGAAGGGGACAACGCTCTTACAGAAATCCGCTAAATCTTCATAATCCCCCCCGTGCTCGCCGATGTGACGTGTTTCGAGTAGCGGGCGAGATACCCGGTTTTCACTTTTGGTTCAAAGCCTTTCCAGTTCGCTTTCCGGCGTTCGAGCTCTTCATCGGACAGCTTGACGTTGATCGTTCGTTTCACCGTATCGATCTCGATGATATCGCCGTCTTGGATGAAAGCGATCGGTCCGCCTTCCGCCGCTTCCGGTGAAACGTGGCCGACGGACAAGCCGCGCGAGGCGCCGGAGAAGCGGCCGTCGGTGACAAGCGCTACCTTCGTACCGAGCCCCATGCCGACGATTTGCGACGTTGGCGCAAGCATTTCCGGCATCCCTGGGCCGCCTTTTGGCCCTTCGTAGCGGATGACGACAACATGTCCCGGCTTGATTTTCCCGCTGGCAATGCCCTCGAGCGCTTCCTCTTGGGAGTCGAAGACGATCGCGGGCCCTTCATGGCGCGTGATGCCGCCTTGCACCGCCCCGGTTTTAATGACGGCGCCGTCCGGCGCCAGGTTGCCAAACAAAATGGCGAGCCCTCCCGTTTCCGAATACGGGTTGTCAATCGGCCGGATGACGTCATAGTTTTTCACTTCGCAGCCGGCGATGTTTTCCCCGAGCGTTTTGCCCGTGACGGTGAGCGTATCTAAATGAAGCGTGCCTTCTTTTTTCGCCAGCTCGTTCAACACGGCCGAAACGCCGCCCGCTTCATGCAAGTCTTCGATGTAATGGATGTCCGACGCCGGGGCGAGTTTGGCCAAATGCGGCACGCGCGCCGCCACTTCGTTGATGCGCTCAAGCGAGTACTCGATGCCGGCTTCGTTGGCGATCGCAAGCGTATGCAGCACCGTATTCGTCGAGCCGCCGAGCGCCATATCGAGCGCGAACGCGTTGTCGATCGCTTTTTCCGTTACGATGTCGCGCGGTTTGATGTCATGTTCGATCAAATACATCAGCTGCTTTGCCGATTGGCGGACCAGCTCTTTGCGCGCCGGGTCGACCGCCAAAATCGTGCCGTTGCCCGGCAGTGCAAGCCCGAGCGCTTCAGCGAGACAGTTCATCGAGTTGGCCGTAAACATGCCCGAGCACGATCCGCACGTCGGACAGCCGTACCGTTCGAGTTCTTCAAGCCCTTTCTCATCGAGCGTTCCCCCTAAATACGCCCCGACGCCTTCAAATACAGATGACAGTGAAATTTTCCGCCCATCCTTCGTCACGCCGGCTTTCATCGGTCCCCCGCTGACGAAAATCGTCGGAATGTTAAGACGCATCGCCGCCATCATCATTCCCGGCGTAATTTTGTCGCAGTTCGGAATGCACACCATGCCGTCAAACCAATGCGCCGAGATAACCGTTTCGATCGAATCGGCGATGATTTCCCGGCTCGGCAGCGAATAGCGCATCCCGATATGGCCCATCGCAATACCGTCGTCAACGCCGATCGTGTTCATTTCAAACGGCACGCCGCCCGCTTCGCGAATCGCTTCTTTCACGATTCTCCCAAACTCTTGCAAGTGAACGTGCCCCGGAATAATGTCGATGTATGAATTCACCACCGCAATAAACGGTTTATCAAAGTCTTCTTCTTTTACGCCCGCCGCTCGCAATAGGCTTCGGTGCGGAGCACGGTCAAATCCTTTTTTGATCATGTCGCTGCGCCGTTTTTTCATCATCGGTCCCTCCATCATGCGGTTTGATTGATTGCTAGTATTGTACCACTTTTTCTAATAGAAAGACAATTACCTTTATTATGAATGCGTTTTCAAAATCTGCTTCGAAAAAACAAGTCAGAAAAATCAGCCTTTCCTCTTGACAACCGGAGCATTTGGCGTCATAATTTCTTACAAATTGCACTCCTTGACAAGAAAACAACAGGAACGGCACGGGATTAGTAAACCGAGGGAACGCGCCAGAGAGTGGAACCCACAGGCTGGAAGGTTCCTCGCGGGAAGCCGGTTGAACCTGCCCTAGACGGCTGCTTATGCAAACATAAGCCGCACGCCTGCGTTACAGGCCAGAGGTGGGCGCTTTGTGCGCCAAAAAAGGTGGTACCGCGGAACGCTTTTCCGTCCTTTTGCAAAAAAGGAGGAAAAGCGTTTTTTATTGGCCGGCCGCTTCGCAGAGCGGCTAGGCGATCCAACTCATGCCATTCAACACGCAAAGGAGGGAGGAACGCGATGAAACGGCAGCGCGTGGTGGTCAAAATCGGCAGCAGCTCGCTCACCGATCCGAAAGGCGGCCTTTGCCATGACAAGCTGTTCGATCACGTTGAGGCGATCGCTTATCTCAAACAGCTCGGCCATGACGTCATTCTCATCACGTCCGGCGCTGTCGCCGCTGGTTTCGGACCTTTAGGCTACCCGGCGCGCCCGACGACAATCGCTGGGAAACAGGCAGCCGCAGCCGTCGGGCAAAGTTTGCTCATGCAGGCGTACAGCTCGGCGTTCGCCCAATTCGGCTTTACGGCCGCTCAGCTGTTGTTGACGCGCAGCGACTTTTACAGCCGCGAGCGGTTCCGCAACTTGTTTGCCACAATCACCACACTGCTTGAGAACGGCGCCGTGCCGATCATTAATGAAAACGACTCCGTTTCCATTGAAGAATTGACATTTGGCGACAATGACATGCTTTCGGCGCTTGTCGCCGGCTTTTTGCACGCTGATGCGCTCATTTTGCTTACGGACATTAACGGGTTGTATGACGCCAATCCGAAAACGAATCCGCAGGCGAAAAAATACGCCTTTTTGCCGGAAATCACCGATGAGATGATCGAAGCCGCCGGCGGCATCGGTTCAGCCGTCGGCACCGGCGGGATGCGCTCGAAGCTTCTCGCGGCTCGAAAAGCACTTTCGTTTGGCGTCAGCGTGTTCATCGGCACGGGAAGCGGCCGAGAAAAACTGGCTGATATTTTAGCTGGAAAAGGAGACGGCACGTACATCGGCGTTCCGTTTCCGAAACAAATGCAAATGCGCAAACAATGGATTGCCTATCATGCTCCTGTCGCCGGCATGATCACGGTCGACAGCGGGGCTGAAGAAGCGTTGCTTATGCGTGGGAAAAGTTTGCTCCCTGCTGGCGTAACAGCGGTTTCCGGCGACTTCCATGCGATGGATGTCGTGGATGTCGTCAATGAAAAAGGGATCACGATCGGACGCGGCCAAGTGTATTACGCCGCCGCCGATTTGAAAAAAGTGAAAGGGCGGCCGAGCGAAGAGGCCCGGCAATACTCTTACCTTCACCGCCCGGAAGTCATCCACCGCGACAATTGGGTCACGTTGCGAAAGGAGAGTGTATCGAAATGAGCGAACTGCTCGAAAAAGCCGAACGGTTGAAAACCGCCTCACAAACGCTCGCCATGCTGTCAGCGGAGGAAAAAAATGAGGCGTTGGAACAGATCGCCCAAACCCTTGACCGCGAACGCGCCTTCATTTTGCAAGAAAACGAGAAAGATATGGCCCAAGGCCGCGAACAAGGGCTGTCGCCGGCTTTGCTTGACCGGCTCCAACTCACCAATGAACGCCTGGACCAAATCATCGACGGCGTCCGCCAAGTCGCCTCGCTGCCTGACCCGGTCGGAGAAATCATCGCAGAGTGGACGCGGCCGAACGGGCTCCGCATCCAAACGGTGCGCGTGCCGCTTGGGGTCATTGGCATGGTGTACGAAGCGCGCCCGAACGTGACGGTCGATGCGGCGAGCCTTTGCTTGAAAACGGGCAACGCGGTTTTGCTTCGCGGCAGCACATCAGCGCTTCATTCGAACAAAGCGCTCGTTCGCGTCATGAAAGAGGCGCTCCGCACGACGACCGTTCCGGAAACGGCGATTGAACTGCTCGAAGACACGAGCCGGGAAACGGCGCAGCGTATGTTCCGTCTCAACAGCTACTTGGATGTGCTCATCCCGCGCGGCGGAGCCGGGCTCATCCGCTCGGTCGTCGAAAACGCCACCGTGCCGGTGCTTGAGACCGGCGTCGGCAACTGTCATATTTTCATCGACGAATCAGCCGAGCGGCAAATGGCCATCGAGATCGTCCTAAACGCCAAACTGCAGCGCCCATCGGTCTGCAATGCCGTCGAAACGGTGCTCATCCATGAGCGTTGGCCATATGCCGCCGACTTGCTTGAGACGCTTCACGCCCGCGGCGTCGAATTGCGCGGCGACCAACGTCTTGCCTCCGCCTATCCGTTTATCAGCGAGGCAACAGAAGATGACTGGTATACGGAATATTTGGCGCCGATTTTAGCGGTCAAACTGGTCGCCGATGTCGACGAGGCGATTGGCCACATCCGCCGCTACGGGACGAAGCACTCGGAAGCGATCATCACGGAAAACGAGGTGAACGTCCGCCGCTTTTTCCAGGCGGTTGATGCGGCGGTCTTGTACCATAACGCCTCCACCCGCTTCACGGACGGGGAGCAGTTCGGCTACGGAGCGGAAATCGGCATCAGCACGCAAAAGCTGCACGCCCGCGGTCCGATGGGGCTTGTCGCCATCACGACGACAAAATCGCTCGTGTACGGGACGGGGCAAATTCGGGAGTCATAACGATGGCTGCAACGAAGACGGCTTCCTTTTTCACTAAGTTTCTAAAGCATAAAACGATCCGGACCCAACCCATGGCTTCCGGATCGTTTTCTTATTTTTCCATTTCCACAAATACCCAATAACGGCTGCCGATAAAGTTCACCGCCATCCCGGCGATTGTCGCCGCCAGTTTCGCCAGCCAGAGCGGCGCGAGCCGTTCCGCGGCCAGCAAAACGGCAAGCGATGCACCGAACGACAGCCCGTTGACGACAAGAAAGCGCAAAACTTCCTTTATATTGGCTTTCCGTTTGACTTGAAACGTCCAACGCCGATTCCAAATGTAGCTGTTCGCCATCCCGGCGCCGTAGGCAACGGCTTGGGCAACCGCCGCCTTAGCGCCTGCAGCAGTCAACAAAAAAAAGACGGCGAAGTCCACCGCGGTATTGCTCACCCCAACGAGGCCAAACCGCCATACGGCTTGTTTTTCTTTACGGAATATACGAAGGCTTTCGTTCATGTTTCGTTCCGACTCCCCACGTTTCGTTGACAATATAGAGCGGACGCTCTTTCACTTCATCGTAAATCCGGCCGATATATTCGCCAATCGCGCCGAGCATGAGCAGTGTCACCCCGTTGCCAAGCAGCATGACCATCAACAATGACGCCCAGCCAGCGATCGTTGAATGAGCAAACCATTTAAGATAAAGGACAACGAACATCCCCACCACACTGGCCGCAGACAACAAAAATCCAAGCCAATTGGCCAGCTTCAGCGGCTTGTATGAAAACGAGGTGATGCCATCAAGCGAAAACCGAATCATCTTTTTGAGCGGGTATTTCGTCTCACCGGCGAAACGCGGCTCCCGTTCGTATTCAACCGCCGTCTGCCGGAAGCCGACCCAGCTTACCAGCCCCCGAACAAACCGGCTCCGCTCTCTCATATAGCGTAACTGATCGCACACTTTCCGGTCAATAGCAGGAAAACACGAAGCTTGCCCAGCGCGCCGCTATCCGCCCCGCCCACGGCTTGACGATCACGTACATCATCCACGTCGAGGCAACCCCCGCCAACGCTTCCGGAAGAAGCACGCTAAAATCGCTCACTCCGAACACTTTCACGCTCAACGCCTGCAGCCAAAGCGCCGCCGGCGGCTTATCAACGGTAATGAATCCCTCCGGATCAAGCGCGGCGAAGAAAAACGCCTTCCAACTTGCGGCCATGCTTTTCGCCGCCGCCGTATAATACACATTGGAACCGCTGTTTCCAATTTGATAGAAGTGCAAAAAAGCTGACCAAGCCATGATCGCAGCAATCCATCCATCCCATTTCCATTGTATTTTCTTCATCGACTCTCCCTTTCCGTCATGTTCTTCGTCTCCTGCCGTTACGTTACCCCGTGTTGGTGAAAGTTTGGTGAAAAAATCGAGCGAATGGACAAGGTTTTCATTTCGCTGACCGCAGACGTGTGCTATGATAAAAGGCGAAAGGAGGTGAATCGTGTGGAAGGAGCCACCATCGTGCAACAAATTTTAAAGGCGCTCGACTTGCATTCCGGAAAAATCCAACAGCAAATGAAAGAAATGGAAGATCGGCTGCGCACCGAAATCCAAGATACAGAAAGCCGACTGCGTGCTGAAATTCAAGACACGGAAAACCGACTGCGCGCGGAGATCCAAGATACGGAAAACCGACTGCGCGCGGAGATCCAAGATACGGAAAACCGACTGCGCGCCGAGATTCAGGATACAGAAAATCGGCTGTATGCCAAAATTCGAGAGACGGAAGACCGGTTGCACCAAAAACTTTTGGATTTGGAAAAGCGCACGGATGCTCGATTTGAGCGCTTGGAAACGAAAATGAACTATTGGCGCCTTGAATGGTCGGAAACGCAGGAAACGGTTGACTTCCTCGCCCGCAAAACCCTCCAACATGAACGAAAACTCCGTTCCCGGGCTGGACAAAACGAAATCTCTTAAAAAACGAAAAAGAAACAAGCCAACCGGCCGCCAGCATGTTTTTTGCTTGACGGCCGGTTGGGCTTTTGTCTCGTGCTTGCCGGCTTCTTTTTTGGACAGACAACCGCCTTGACCGATCATCGTCGTGTCGAACAGCAGCCAATGTTGCGGGGCGTTCTTCTTATTCGTTTCCTTGCTGCTTGGCGATGTCCGCGCCGGAAAACGCCGCTTTCATCGCTTCATACGACGGCTTCAGCCGCTCGTGGTAGCGCGGCGTCTCCCATGTCGGCCACGTGTACGTGTAAAACCGCTGAACCGGCAGCACATTCCCTTCCATCGCCGGGAACGAAAATGAGCGCTCCCCGTTGGCGACGTACACGCCGAGGCGGATGCCGGGGATGATCTCTCGGCTTTTTAGACCTTCTTTTGACCAGATATCGCCCATCACCTCGCGCCGGCTTGGATCGGTGACATTCAACAGCGCCCACGGCAGGCGAATTTCATACATATCACCGCGGCGGCTCACGCTGAGATCGGCAAGCGAGTCATAGGCCGCATCGGCCGGGTTGGCGGTGCCGAAGCGAAGCACCCCGGTTTCATACGAGTCAAACGGCACGGCCTTGCCATCTGCTTCTTCGAGCTTTTTATTCAGCGTCAACCGGATCGGGTGGTATACTCCGTTATCTTTGCGATGGGCGTACGGCGCCGCCGGCATCATGTGCAGCTGATAGCCGTAATGATAAGAAAACGTGTCATAGTAGCTGTCGACAAGCAGCCGGGCGCGCTGTTTTCCATGAATGACTAAAGCAAAGTCAATCCCCGACGTACGCATGCCGGAAAGGCCCGGGAGGCGCGATTGCCCTTGGCCTGGAATCGTATCAAACGCAATGTACGTCGTTGTTTCATCGGTGATGCGCGCACCGTCAAGCCGCACGTACAAATACCCTTCATCGCTTGTGACGTACAGCGCTCGCTTGCCCTCTGTCCAAACCGGACGGATTCCATTGAACGTCCAATCGTCTTTCCGCCCGTCGACCTTGATCATCGCGGCCGCGCTTGAACGTGGCTCAAACCGAAGCAGCCCAAAATGTTGTTCGTTCGTCTGCGCATTCAGCCAAAACGGCCGACGATCCGGGTTGTCATAATCCATCGTGTTCCACGTCCGCTTGAACCATTCATCCTGCCAGGAAAACAACAGCCCTCCCGCCATCCGCTCATGGACGATGTCCTCAAACAGCTCCCGGTCGATCGTTCCTTGCTCCTGTTCCGACAAAAACCCCTGATTTTTCCCGTGCACATTTCGATGCGCCATGCCGCGCGACGAAGGAACACCGAACTCGGCGACGAGAATCGGCATCCGGTGAGCGGCCTTCATCTCATGCAAGTAGCCGGCATAGCTGTTATGCTCGCCGCGCGAGTCAATATAGCGGATATATGTTTCTTCTCTGTTCAAAAAATCCGGATAATACGGATAAATATGATACGAAGCGAACCATCCGGCGCGCAGCTTGTCGGTGGCGTACATGACATTCGGATTGACGGAAACAAGATCTTCTTTGACAAACGGCTCGGCCGGATGACGAAGGAAATCGGTCGTCACCCAGTTGGTGAAACTCACGGGCCGCTGCCACCCATACGTTTCCGTCTCATAGCCGACCGCTTCGTCGACCGCACGCGCGAGCCACGCTTCAAACGGGCTTGCTCCCTTCGTATACACATATGTCCCGCGGTAATCCCCTGATCCGCGATGGGCTTTGTTCGTGGCGGCAACAACGTCCGGATCCCATTCGACGCCGAAAATCCACCCGAGGACATAAGGGGAAAGGTCATATCGGTACACTCCCCCGGCGTGGCCCGGCCGCTTTGGAATGTTGGCGTTGCCGTGGATGATGTCGATCGTGCGGCGAATCTCGGCACGAAACGCCCCGTCCACCGCGGGGGACCAAACATCTTTGATCCGAAGCATCATCGCTTCATCGATCCAAACGCCGTGAAACAAATAGAGCGGCTGCTTGGCGGTTTGATTGTATTCATAGAGCGCTTCGTAAAACGCCGGCGGATGGATCGTATAGACGCGGACGGCGTTCGCCCCCATCGCCCCGATATACTGAAGCCAGCGGAAGTATTCTTCCTTCGTGATGCTCGCCTCGCCCGGAAACGCGCCGGGTTTGCTGATGCCGAGGTTGACGCCTTTAATAAGCAGCGGCTCCCACCGTCCATTGCGATATACTTGAAGATAGTCGCGCCCGACCGTCCCCGCCAAGCGGATGCCGTCCTGCTCCGCCGTTTCTGTAGCGGCAGGCCGCTTCTTCTCCTCCTGATACGTTTTGATTTCTTGCAAAATGGCTTTCATCATCGGCACGTACACTTTCCAATAAAACGCCGTCTCATCATCCGGGCGGCTGCTCGCCGTCCACTTGCGCCATCGATCGAATCCAACCGTTTGGTAAATCGATGGCACACTGCCTTGATCGGCGTAATCGCCGCAAAAGTAGTACGACTGGTACGTGCGCGTCTCATAGCGGACAACGGCCGGAAACGAAACCGGAACCCCGATGGCGCGCAGCTTCTCGTTCCCGCGTTTGGAAAGCGACAACGTATAGGTCGCCAACACATCGTCCGGATCAAGCGGCTGGACGATGTCAAACCAGTACGAATAAGGAACGCGCTCGTGTTGGCCCCACCGCGCTTTCCCCGCTTTCGTATACGAAAACACGACGCCATCGCCGCCAAGATCGCGCCGGTCCAAAACCATCAACCGATCGCGTTCATCCACAAGCACAATTCCCGGACCGCGGAACGCAAACGGCGTTCCATATTGTTGTTCGTAGTTCTCCCTGACCCACGCCGGCACTTCCCGGCTGGATAAATCGGGGAAATAGCGCCCGATCCACCCCGTCCAATGCAAGCCGAACAGCGATTCAAACGACGCGCGCACCTCCTGCGCTGTCGGGTGGGCCATCGAGTTGAATTCGGCGATCAACGTGTTTCCCCCTTCCCGGGCGAACCGCCAAAGCGCCTTCACCGTCTCGCCGTCCAGCCCGCCGTGCACTTTCGCCGACCGCGCCCCGTCCGTCCGCTGGCGAACAAATTCTTCTTCATAGACGCCGTACGTGTCGGCGACATACACGGCATCATAGCGATCCATCGTGTTCGGAAACGGGCGCACTTCGTATGCCCCGCCGCCCTTTGGCACAAATCCGACATAATCGCGCGCCGCATCATACGCCTCACCATTCCGGTGCACGTACTTTTGCGCCCGGAGCAGCCAAACAAGCCCTTGGTGCTCGCGGTACGACCGATCCGGCACCGTGTCATCGACAATGAGCAGCTCAAGCTCCGTTTCCGGCTTCAACCACCAAAGCCAATACGGCGCCGACAGAAGCAGCACCGCCAAGACAATATATACATAAAACCAGCGGAACGCCCTTTCCTCCATCTTCCCACTCTCCCTCACACCTGGTATCTTCCTTATAACAAAAGGAGCGCTTGTCCGGCAAGAACAAACAGGCATTTCTGCCCAAAAAAGAAAAGAAACGCAGGGTCGTTCGTCTTCCCTCCGCTCCCTGAACGCGACCCAACGTCCGATCCCCGGACACGAAACAGGCCTCTCTGATGGCTTCCGAAAACATGAGTCCGTCCATCACTCACATCCACACCCTTGCCGATCAAGAACGCGAGACTGAACGCAAGGTGAGGACAAGCGGATCCGGCTCCCCAGCGCCGAACCGCTTTGACCGCGCCCGCAAAACCTGCTATTGGAAAAACCGCGATAACGGCGCTGCATTCCTCGTTCCATCACCAGCTTTCGATGCGGCCATCCAACCGGGGCACGAAGTCGGCCTGCATCATTACCGTCAGATTACCGCTCCGCCACCGGCTCTCGCCGCGGCCATCCAACACGAAAAGGCAAGCTCCCGACAAGAGCCTGCCTTTTCGCCATGACCATCTATCGATTTGGTTCATATACATCCCACGTCCATTTGATCGACTCGACAATTTGCTCGGCCGCCTGTTCGGCTTCAAGCTCATTCAACACCACGCGGGAATGATGGAGGGCGTAAGCCGACTGCCGCTGGAAAAACAGCTGCTCCACCTCTTCCAACGTTTTGTTTTTCAGCACCGGGCGGCTGTCGACAATGAGCGGCAGCCGTTCCTCTTTCCAATAATCCCATGACAAGTCAAGGAAAAAGACGATGCCATGAGCGAGGCATGCGCGCCGCACCTCCTCCTGCAAATACGCGCCGCCGCCAAGCGAAAGGATTTTCAACCTTGTATTTGTGCATAAATCGACGATGAGTTCCCGTTCCACCTTTCGAAAATACGCTTCTCCTTTTTGCGCGAAAAGCTCCGGAATCGACATCCCTTGCCGCCGCTCGATTTCCGCGTCGACATCGATAAAATCGCGGTACAGCTTTTTCGCCACCAGCTGCCCGATCGTTGTTTTCCCCGCTCCCATAAAGCCGATCAATATGATGTTCCGCTCGCGGAGCGGGATGGTGGTTTGCCTCTCCACGTTCCCTCACTCCCTTTTCAATCGCTCTTTCTAGATGACTGCCGGATGACGAGCTCTGGATGCAAAATCGTCCGTTTCGGCTCGCTGTCATCCCCTTTCATGCGTTCATGCAACCGCCGCGCCGCGCACGCACCGATCTTTTCTGGGAACGCGGCCACCGTCGTTAACGGTGGTTGAAACAACGCTGACTCTTGAAATGTTGTCAAATCCCACGACCGCGATATCGCGTCCCGGAACGATTCCTTCCTCTTTTAAGCCGAGCATCGCCCCGAAGGCGACAACATCGTTATAACAAAAGAGCGCTGTCGGCGGGTTCGGTTGTTGCAAAACTCGTTTCGCCGCCATCCGTCCGCCCTGCCTTGTTGTCGCCGACGGCACAAGCAGCGCGTCATCCACCTCGATGCCTGCGGCACGCAACGCCTTGCCGTATCCCCTTTGGCGCGCCTTCCATACGGACGACTGCGGAGAACCGCCAATAAAGGCAATGCGGCGATGACCCTGATCGAGCAAATGCTCAGTCGCCATCCGCCCGCCGGCCACATTATCGATTCCGATATAATCAAACTGTCCAGCC
This sequence comes from Geobacillus sp. Manikaran-105, assembly GCF_002809955.1. Taxonomy (NCBI): domain Bacteria; kingdom Bacillati; phylum Bacillota; class Bacilli; order Caryophanales; family Anoxybacillaceae; genus Geobacillus; species Geobacillus sp. Manikaran-105. The sequence continues at coordinate 3,015 of NZ_PIJG01000049.1, read as the reverse complement.
GGAAGTTCATCACGAGCAAACAACACGACTGGAATATCCCATTGCCGCAGCCGCTCAACCATCTCGGTCGAACACCCCGGAACCGGGCTCATGATGACGCCGCCAACCCGATGCTCAAGCATCGTCGATAGTAATGCATCTTGTTTTTCCGGCCGGTCAAACGTCGTGCCTAAAATGACGGTATATCCTTCCTGATCAAGCGCCTCGTGGACGCCGACAAGCAGTTCGGAAAAAAACGGGTTGTCAAGTTCCGTAATAATCAACCCGACGGTGGAAGAGCGCTGCGAGCGCAAATTGGCGGCTACACGGTCATACACGTAGCCTAATTCTTTCATCGATCGAAGCACTTTTTCCCGTGTTTCTTTCGAAATATTCGAACTCCCACGAACAACAAGCGAGGCTGTCGCCCGCGACACGCCGGCATGCTTGGCCACTTGTTCGAGCGTCACACGGGAGCGCTTTTTATCCGACACGGTTCGAATCACCTGCTTTACCGTTGCTTTAACCTACTAAAAGTATAAACGGTTGCTGCAAACAGTGTCAACGCACAGCGCCGGCTGGGCAGGAAAAAGGCGCCTCATCGTTCGTTATCCAAACAACGCAAAAAAAAAAAGCCCGGCGATCTCCAAACGAGAAGCCGAGAGTCAACTGCCCGCCGCATGAACTACCCGCCACCTACGCTTTGCTGAGAGGCGGGGGCTTCAAGCGACTTGTGCATGTTCGCTGAACGGCAAGCCACACAAAAACCCTTTATGCTTCCCCGCGTTCCGAAGGTGTCCGTTCTAACCATCTATTTATCATATTGGTTGGCTATCGTCCCCCCCGAAATTCATCTCCCACTTTCACTTTGTTTCGAAGTGGGAGACTTCTTTCGGAACGTTAAATAATCTCTTTTTCTCTTAACTTCTGAATGTCCTCCTCGGACAGGCCAAGCATTGTCTGCAAAATCTCTTCCGTATGCTCCCCTAAATCGGGCGCAATACGGCGCACCGCGCCCGGCGTTTTTTCAAATTTCGGCACGATGCCGGGCACTTTAATTTTGCCAAGGCGCGGATGGGCGACTTCAATGATGTTTTCCCGTGCTTGATAGTGCGGATGCTCAAAAATGTCTTTAATGCTTAAACGGCCCGACATGGCGCAAGGTGTCCCCTTTCCCCGGCAACTCCACTTTAATGACATCGGCGCCAAAATCGCCGAGCAATACCGCACCGAACGGCGCCGCGATCATCGTTGAAACATCGAGCACTTTGACACCCTCCAACGGCAAACGACCCATGATGCTCTCCTCCTCCAAAGTCCAATTATTGGCTGTATTTCATGATGACCGACAATACATCTCTGACTTCTTCAATGGGAATTTGCCCCGGAGCTGAGCTTTGTTGGCCAACGGCAAACGTGACGGCCGAACCGAACAATCCCCCGACCAAACGAGTGATGGCGCCCAATCCTCCCATCGACATCGTAATGAGTGGGATCTCCAACCCCTGCCGCGCCTCCTCGGTCGCTTGCAACAAGGCAAGAACGTCTTGTCGCGATGTTGGCATGACCGCCACTTTGGCGATATCGGCACCATGTTGCTCAGCTTGGCGCATTTTGGCGACAAGTTCTTCCTTAGATGGCGTACAATCAAAATTATGATAGGACAAAACGAGACGCACTCCATAGCAGCGGGTCAGCTGACGGACAGCGGGGACATAGGGCTCATGGGCAAGCTCGTAATCAAGCAAATCGATCGCGCCGCTTTGGCACACTGTTTCAAACAACCGCAGCTTTTCCTCTTCTGTCAAGGAAATCGGTCGGCCGCCCTCCAGTTCGGAACGAACCGTAAACAAAATCGGGATGTCTCCGGCGATCGCCCGCATCTCTCTCGCCGTTGCCGCCACTTGCTGTTCGTCATGAATCGCCTGGAAAAAGTCCGCACGCCATTCAATCAGATGCGGCTTTTTCGCGCTGATTTGCCTTGTTTCCTCTAACACTTGCCCCGCATCCGCTCCAACGACCGGGGCGCAAATGCACGGCTCGTCTCCCCCAATCAAGACATTGCGCACACGGACGGCGCGTTTTGAAATCGCCATATGCTCTTCCCCCTTATGGTCGATAACCTAGTTTTTCTGAAATCGCTTGCGCTCCTTCTTTCACGATCGTTTCGAACTTCTCGAGCACGTCCGGCGTAAACCGATGCGTCGGCCCGGAGATGGACAAGCAGGCGCTAACTTCCCCACGGATATTGAAAATCGGCGCCGCAACGGCCGCAGAGCCGACTTCCCGTTCATCGATGCTAGACGCAACGCCGCGCTCCCGAATCACCTCAAGCTCCGCCGCTAGACGAGCCAAGCGTTCCTTTGTCGGCATTTGCGCGAAAATTCGCTCTTGAAAGGCGGGCGATTGGTATGCCAACAATACTTTTCCTCCCGCGCCCGCCCAAAGCGGCAGCCGCTCGCCGATTCTCACCATATGGCGCAGCGCCTGAAGCCCCTCGCACTGTTCGACGCAAACGCGGGCATCTTGTTCGAGCACGTATAAGTTCACCGTCTCCCGCGTCTCGTCGCGCAGCCGCTCCATCACAGGCCGCGCGATTTCCCGCACTTTAATCGATTTGCCGGCAATATATCCTAAATAGTACAATCCTTGTCCAAGACGGTACTTTAACGTCTCCGGATCTTTGACGACCAAGCGGTTTTGCTCCAGCGTAGCGAGCAGGCGCGTTGTCGTTGATTTGGCCAGCGAACAGGCGTGTTGATTATCCAATAAAATCCAAAGGGTATAGAAAAAAGAGCACCTTTCCTGTAGAATGTGGGTAGCGACACAAACAAACCCAGGAGGTGCTCTCTATGAACAAGCATACCACACTCCCGAATTTGATGCAAAAACTTGTTTCGGATGAAGAGATTCAACGGATTGCCGAAGCGGTTGGGGATCGTGATTCGTCTCGAACCTTTACGTTGCGCGAGTTGATTCACTTCTTCCTGCTGGCCGCCATGCATCAATGGAAAAGCTTTCGCCACGGAGCCGATG